>JAFUVC010000145.1 GCA_017483785.1 Prevotella sp. | reverse complement strand
GAGGCGACAGGCAATTACAGTGCCCTGCTTGTCTATCTGCTCTCAGAGGCAGGTATCACGACAAGCCTGGAGAATCCGCTTAAAGTGAAGAACTTCGCCCGTGCCATGCTATCCACCGTCAAGACGGATGAGATAGATGCCCGTCTGATAGCTCTCTACGGAGAGAAGATGAATCCTGCGCCGTATAAGCTCCGCAGTGATGCCATCCTCACGCTCAAGCAGAAGCGTACAGTCATCCGCCAGCTAAAGAAGCAGCTCATTGCCACGAGGAACCTTAAAGGCTCGATGGAGGCGCTGCCGTTCTTTGATGCCAAGTGCAAGAGGTCTATAGAGAAGACCATCGCATTCCTTGAGAAGCAGGTCAAGGACCTCGAAGAGGATCTTGCCTCTCTTGCCAAGTCTGAGTACAAGAAGCAGATGGATTTGCTTACCTCCGTTAAAGGTATCGGCGTCACCCTTGCTGCCGCGCTCATCATGGCCACTGGTGGCTTCACTTACTTTGATAACGCCAAGCAACTCACCCGCTATCTGGGATTGTCGCCGACTTATCAGCAGTCCGGTACTTCAGTCAATTTCAAAGGTCACATCAACCGCAACGGAGACTCCTCTTTAAGGAGCCAGCTCTACGTGGCAGCATGCTCATCTATAAGATGCAACGCTGAGTGTAAAGCATGTTATGACCGTCTGCGGTCTAATGGCAAGCCAGGGAAAGTCGCTATTGTTGCCGTGGCAAACAAGCTCATCCGACAGGCTTTTGCCGTGGTCACTCAGGAGAAGCCCTATGTCGACGGATTTATATCATCCAAGGGATAGCTCCCGAATATCTTCCGAGGTGTATCAGGATAGAAAAAACTAATACCTGAAAAACACCGAGGGGCTTGGGGGCGAGTAGCCCCCATAAAGTGGGTACGATTCAGCACCAAGTGCTAAAATTCGTTAACCAGATTCATTTTTCGTATTACAGTTCATTGTTTTTTTGTTTTAAACTCTTGAATGGCTTCGTTGGTGCTTATTTTCTTTCCGTTTTTGAATGCGATGATGAAGGCGCCGGGGAATCGGCCGAGGATGTCCTTGCGCTGGCGGGCGATGGCGTTGTAGTCGGTCGAGGAGCCTGTGGTGTATTTGTAGATGCCGTCTTCTTCGTAGAAATCGACATTGGGCAGCCCTCTGAACTGCGAGTCGGTGAGCGAGCGTTTCTTGCGGCCCGTGGCAATCTGAATCTTGAAAACGGGGGCATCGGACTCCTCGGCGGCGGTCTCTTTGGGTTCTGCGGTTTCCTTGACCTCCTTGACCTCGTCGTTCGTCTTTACCTCCTGATTTTCAGCGACTTTCTGCTCCGTTTCAACCTTTCTGGCTCTTTTTTCACGGGTTTGGCCTTTTCCGGCTCTTTCTTCACGGGCTCAACCTTTTCCGGCTCCTTTTTTTCTGCTTCTTTCTTCTCGGGCTCTTTCTTCTCAGGTTCCTTGCTGACGTTGCTCGGCTGGCTCCGCTTCGCCTCAGCCCGAGCCAGTTCCCTGTCTTCGGCCTTTTCTTTCTTCTCGGCCGGTTTTTCCTTCTTGTATTCGTCGGGAACGACCTGCGGAATCTGCGTTTCCTTGATGTCGGAAGGGCGATAGGGCACGTTCAACCCGTCGAAATACTTGTTTTTATAGGCGATGAAGGCTTTCAGGATGCCGCGCGAGTAGAGTTCTACGGAACTGGCCGCGTTGAGGAACTTTTCTTCGTCGGGATTCGAGATGAAGCCGAGTTCGAGCAGGCAGCCGGGCATCGAAGTCAGGCGCAACACGGCCAGATTGTTCTGGTGGGCACCCTTGTCGGCGCGTCCGGTGGCGGCGCAGACGTGTTTCTGCATCAGCTTCGAGAGCTCGACGCTGCGCTCCATGTTCGCGTCTTGGATAAACTCGAAGAGGATGTTGCTCTCGGGCGAGTTCGGGTCGAAGCCCTGATAGCGCTGCTTGTAGTCTTTTTCCATCGAAATGACGGAGTTTTCGCGCTTCGCCACCTCCAGATTCTGCTTGATTCCGGCCTTTCCGGTGTTTTCGCCGCGCCCGAGCGTGTAGGTCTGGTAGCCTCTCACCGACTTCGAGCCGGATACGGAATTGATGTGGAACGACAGGAAGAGGTTGGCCTTGTTCTTGTTGGCAATCTCGGCCCGCTGCCACAGTTCGAGGAAGCGGTCGGTGGTGCGCGTATAGACCACTTTCACGTCGGGACAGTTGCGCTCCACCATTTTTCCGAAGGCCAGCGCATATTTCAGCGAAAGATTTTTCTCCTTCGAGATTTTCCCCACGCAGCCGGCGTCTTTTCCGCCGTGTCCGGCATCGATGACGAGCACGAACTTTCCCGCCGCCACTGCCGAGATGGGCAGCACGAGCGTCAGGCAGAGAATCAGCAGCGTTTTTTTCACCTTATTATATATTATAGTTTGCATGTCTTTCGTTTTTTTCAGTTCAATTCGTAGTCTTTTTCAGTTCTACATGAACCTCCGCCCCGTCGCAGTCGGCACCCATGGGCGGATTCTTCTTGACAACGCAGATTTTCGCGCTTTCCACCGCCGGAAACTGCTCCAACAGGGCCTTGCCGATGTTCCACGCGACGCTTTCCAGCAGGTTGCGACGCTCGGCCATCGTTTTCTTCACCGTTTCATACACCTCGGCGTAGTTCAGCGTGTCGGCCACGTCGTCGGTCCGGGCGGCACGGCCGATGTCGAACTGCAGCGTCACCGTCACTTCATAGTCGTTTCCGACGGCGCGCTCCTGCTCCAAAACGCCGTGATAGGCGTGGAACCGCAGGCGGTGGAGGGCGATGTGGCTCTTGGTCGGCTTCACGGTTTATTCGGTTTTCAGTTCGTCGCCCTCGGCGGTGTATTTCTTCAGAGCGCGCTCCACGCCGACTTTCCACGTGTTGATGCTCTCGTCTTGCAAGTCGAGCGAGGAAACGAGTTTTACGACGTGCTCGATGGGCATTCCGTAGCGCAGAACGCCGGAGATGAGTTTGGCGTAGTTCCAGTATTCCTTGTTGAACTTCTCCGACAGGCCTTCCACAGTGGTTTTGTAGCCGCGCTTGTTCTCAAACTGGAAGTCGTAGCGCTTGGTGCCGTCTTCGTTCACCTGCTTGATGATTTTTCCTTTCGTGACGGTTTTCGGCAGCACGATTCCCTCGTCGTCGTCTTGCAGGCCGGTGAAGATTTCGTAGGGTTTCCCGTCGAGCAGTCCGACGAAGGCCACCCACTTTTCTTTGTTGTTCTGAAAGCGCACCACGTCGCACTCCAATTCCTTGGGTCTGATGTCCACGACGGGGCTGTTGTTTGCTTCTGTATTCATGTTTCGGATAATTTTACGCCACAAAAGTACAAAAAAGTTGGCATTTGGGAAAAGTTATTTGCAAAAACTTGTCAATAAAATGCATAATTTGGGAGAAAACGTGTAACTTTGTGGCGGAAAAGTCATACGAAATGAATCATTCAGCGCAAAAAAATCGTCGTGAAGATTTCCAAAATTGCAGATTTCCTGCCGAGTGGGAACCGCAGTGGGGCGTCATGCTGACGTGGCCTCACGAGGAAACAGACTGGCAGCCTTATCTGGCGGAAATCACGGAAACATTCGTCCTGATGTCGCGCGAGATTGCCGCTCGCGAGCATCTGCTCATCGTTGTGCCGAAGGCCGAAATCGTGCCCGAAGAGGTGCGGCAGATGGAGCGCGTCGTGATTTTCGAGTGCCCGACCGACGACACTTGGGCACGCGACCATGGGCCGATTATTTTAAAAAATCTTGACACGCCACACGCCGAAAACCTCTGGCTCGACTTCCGGTTCAACGGCTGGGGCGAGAAATTTCCGGCCGAAAACGACAATCGGATAGTTGGAAAATTGGCCGAAGAAATTGGCCAGACCCCGAACCTTCCACCCTTCACCCTCGAAAACCACCAGGATTTCGTGTTGGAGGGCGGCAGCATCGAGAGCGACGGCAAAGGTACCGTTTTCACCACGTCTCAATGCCTGTTGGCGCCGAACCGAAACCAGCCCCTCTCGCGCGAGGAAATCGAGCGCGAGTTGAAGCGCCGCCTCCGCGCCGAGCGCGTGGTCTGGCTCGACCACGGCAACCTCGTTGGCGACGATACCGACGGCCACATCGACACCATCGTGCGCTGCGCCCCCGACGACACGCTCCTCTATGTGGGCTGCGACGACCCTGACGACGAGCAATTTGCCGATTTTCAGGCGTTGGAACGCCAACTCAAGGCCCTCCGCACGGCCGACGGAAAGCCCTTCCGTCTGCTTCGGCTCCCCATGCCCCGCAAAATGACCGACGACGGCTATCGCCTGCCCGCCACCTATGCCAATTTCCTCGTCATCAACGGAGCCGTGCTCGTGCCCGTCTATGCCCAGCCCGAAAACGACGCCGAAGCCCTGCGCATCGTGGCTCAAGCCTTCCCCGACCGCGAGATTGTCCCCATCGACGCCCGCACCATCGTCCGGCAGCATGGTTCAGTCCATTGCCTGACGATGCAGATTTCCGTGTAATTTTTTATCATTTTTTTTGTCGTTTTACATTTTTTGATTAATTTTGCAATCAGATAATCAGAAGATTGTTATGGTTAAGGGATTACATAAGCAGGGAAAAATGGCGTGGGTAACGGTTTCTGTTCTCATGCACTTGCTGTTTGCCCCAAGCCACACGTTAGCAAATCCTGTCGAAAAAGGCGCTTCGCTGGCCGATTCCATCAATGCACTTGCTGAAGATCCCGATTTCATCACGGCCTCGCTGCTCATCGTTGAACCCGGAAACAAAGTCTATAGCATTTACGGCCATGCCGCCATCCGTTTGCAGAATCCGGCCAACCAACTCGACTATTGCTTCACATTCGAGATGCTTCTTGGGACGTTTGACCAGTTGAAATTCCTCTTCTCGACGGCCAAGTCGGGTTATAACGCGTTTCCGACGGAGCAGTTTATAGCGCAATACCAGAAGGAAAACCGCGGCATCACGGAATACGTGCTGAACCTCAATCCGCAGCAGGAGCAGGAACTCTGGCGGCGGTTGGACGAGGAACTGGTTCGCGGACCGGTCTGGAACTATAGTTTTCTGACAACCAACTGCTCCTCCATGTGCGTCTATGCCATAGAGTCTTCGTTGCAGGGCGAGCATATTGAATACCATAACTTGCACCCTGCGCTGACTGGAACCTATACTGACCTTCTTGAATTTATCTCCAGAAACGCGCCATGGTCAGAGTTGTTCTGGAAGATACGAATGGGGAAGAAGGGGAGTGAAAACGGAGAACTGAACGATAAGTTGGCACCGGAAATGTTGCCCGACGCATGGATGAAGGCCACATTTGTGGACAGCCTCGGCAATAGCCGCCCCGTGCTGGCCGGTGCGCCCGTCACGCTGCTCCCTTGGAGCGGAAAGCCGCAGCAGCCTCCGCTTCTCACGCCTGTCAGAACGCTTTTACTCTTGACACTTATATTAGTTATTTATTTTTTGTTTCACTATTTAAAAAAAGTTAGATTATGAAGAAGATTTTTACCCCAAAAAGTCTGTTGGTCGCCGCTTTTGCACTGCTGATGTCGGCAGATGTATTCGCAGGAACCAAGTACACGCCCGTTTACGGGCAGGTTTTGGCCTATCCTACCGGTGCAGGTAAGGTTTACGGCCTGATGAACAGTACGAATGCTACTCCCGATGAGAGCACGAACTACTCGGAGCCGTCCGATGTAATCGACGTGAAGTTTGTTTACAAGGGAGCCACTCCGACCGGTTGGTTCGACGGACATGCCGTGGCCGAAGAAGGCTGGGTTTTTGCCGGTTTTGCAGAGGAAAAATATGTTGACGGCGAGCCCGTGCTTCCCGAAGAGGTTGAGGATACGGACAACCCCGCAAACCTGCGAGTCAGGTCGGCCGTGTACACAACAAGCAACATGTTCAGTTCGCTCGAAGAGGCTCAGGATGCAGGCTTTCCAGAACAGCCCGACGTGGTGTATTATGCGCTCTTCACGCACGTTACCCCTCGTATTTCTGAAATTAATTCCCGTCTGGGTGCTGTCAGCATCGACAAGACGGTGAACTACGTTGGTCAGGAAGTGACAATTACCGCCGAGGTTGACCCCGCTGCCGAGAATTACAACACGACGTTCAGCCACTGGGTGGAAAAGAGCACAGGCAAGGTAATTACCGAGAACCCCTACACTTTCACCGTTGAAAAGGCCGATGAATACGAGGCCGTGTTCAACAGCGACCTGCTCTTCGAGGTTGAATTCCCCGAGGACGGCGGCTATGTGGAGTGGTATCATGACTGTCAGGCATATTTCCCCACAGCAGTTGAGCAGCGCAACTTCTTGCAGGGCTACTTGAAGAAGAATGAGGATCGCACATACTTCGACATAGAATATACGGCATCCTACATTGAGGCCAAGACTGCCGGCTACCTCTACGGTAAGGGCAAGCAGACGTTCATGGAAGACCCGACGGAGACAGAACCGTCTGGATTCAATTTCTATGGCTCACCGTTTGAAGACTGGAGCGGTGAAGAGGGCGTGATGGTTGACACCCTGACCCACGTCATCACGATTGGTTCTGGTCTGTCGGCCGAAGAAGTGCCCGTTGGCGATATCACGGCTTATCTCTTCGACGAGCCCAACAACTGCTTCAATCGGGTAGAAGACGGATTTGTTCCTGCTAACCGCGTGTTCCTCGCCATTCCGCAACAGATTTTCGACGAGTTAGAGGAAGGCTTCGTGCCCGATGTCATCTATCTGACGGCCGAAGAAGAGGAAATTGATGGCATTGGTGGTGTGAAAGTAGGTTCTGCCGTGAAGAATGGCAATACTTACACCATCGACGGCCGTATGGTGAGCAAGCCCAACCAGAAGGGTGTCTATATTTACGACGGAAAGAAACTGATTCTCCGTAAATAAACTTTGATATGGAGGGTGTGCGAATATGAAGTACACCCTCCATATTCCTTTTTTTTCATTAAATCTAAGGACATTAAAACAACAACTTATGCATAAGAAGAGGAAACTATGGCTGTTGGGCCTGCTGCTCGGTTTGGCTGTGGCGACACCCGTGCGAGCAATTTCCACGGAGACGGAAGTCGCAGCCCTGCCCGACGACGGGAAGTCGTTGACGATTGCCGGCCGCGTGACAGACGAGAACGGCGAGCCGCTCATTGGCGTGGCCATCCGCGTGAAAAACGGAAAAGAGGCAACCGTGAGCCGCATCGACGGCGAGTTTTTAATCGTGGCCAGCGGGTCGGCTCCCGTGCTTGAATTCACCTATCTCGGCATGAAGCCGCAGACCGTCACCGTGCGGAAGGACAATCAAAACCTGGTCGTGAAGATGGAACCCGACCACCATCAGGTGTCGGAAGTCGTGGTGACGGGCTATCAGCGGATGAGTCGCCGCGAGTCGGCTGCCGCCATCTCGCAGGTGAAGATGAAAGACGTGTTCACGCCGAGCGCCATGAACCTCGACCAGATGCTACAAGGAAAAATCCCCGGAATGGCCGTGATGATGCAGTCGGGCGAGCCCAGCAGCACGCCGACGATTCGTATTCGCGGAAATTCCACCATCAACGGCAACAAGGCCCCCGTCTGGGTGGTCGATGGCGTCATCATGTCGGACATCGTGCCCTTCACGGCCTCCGACCTGAACAGCCCCGACGCTGCCTACCTGATTGGCAACAACATTTCGGGTCTCAGTCCGCAGGACATCGAGACCATCACCGTGCTGAAGGACGCTTCGGCCACGGCCATCTACGGTGTGAAGGCCGCCAACGGCGTGATTGTGGTCACGACCAAGAAAGGCAAGGCCTCGGCACCCAACATCACTTACGACTTCAACCTCAACGTGGGCACGAAGCCCTCTTATCGCCACCTGAACCTGATGAACTCGCAGGAGCGCGTGCAGTTGTCGAAGGAAATCTACGACGCCCGACTGGAATATCCGCGCGTGCCGGCGAGCCAGAGTTACGAGGGCGCGCTCCAGCGACTGCTCAACAAGAAAATCACGCAGGAAGAGTTTGAGGAGGAAGTACGCTATTATGAAACACTGAATACAGACTGGTTTGACCTGCTTTTCCGTCATGCCGTCACGCAAAACCACAATATTTCGCTCAATGGCGGCTCGGACCGCGTGCGCTATTACTCGTCGATGAGCTACAACAACAGCCCGGGTATTGCCAAAGGCTCGGAAAGCAACCGCTTCACGGCCTTGAACAAGGTTTCGGTGAAAATCAACAAGATTTTCGACGCCGAACTGAAACTGGAACTGAGCAATCAGGAAAACACGGGCTATGCCTACGGCGTTTCGCCCTTCCCATACGCCTTCAACACCTCGCGCACCATTCCCGTCTATGACAGAAACGGCGAACTCTATTTCTACTCGCAGTCATCGACCATATCGGAAAATGGCGTTACTTATAACATCTTGAACGAACTGAACACCATCGGCATGAAAAGCACTTCGCGACGGATGGGTGGTGTGTTCAACTTCAATGCGCGCCCGATTGCAGGCCTGACCTACACGCTGACGGCATCGTATTACTGGAACAGCAACCGTAATTACAGTTGGGCAACCGACCATTCCTATCACACGTCGAACCTGCGAGGCTATACTTACGGAGCCTACGAGCGCGGCGACAGCCAGTACAACGGTTCTGTGATTCCAGAGGGCGGCGTATATAACCTCTCAACGACCTTCAACCGCTCCTACACCGTTAGAAACTCGCTGAACTACATCAACACCTTCGCCGAGAAGCACGAAGTGAACTTTTTTGCCGGCATCGAGGCCCGTTCAGACAAGTATGAAGGCCAGCGCCAGCTTTTCTACGGCTGGTCAGACACTTACGGCCAGAACATCGAGCCCGTCTATACGAATTACTACCTGAGCCGTCAGTCGTTCGGCGATTTCAATCCTTACCTGACCGACCAAGTCACCCAGATTGCCTCTTATTTCGGCAGTGCGAGTTACACCTACGACAACCGCTACATCTTGAACGCCAACATCCGTTCCGACGGTGCCAACAAGTTCGGCAGCAACCCGAAATATCGCTGGCTGCCCACATGGTCGGTGGCCGCGAAGTGGTATATCTCGAATGAAAAACTGTTCAAGAAGATGAAGTTCATCGACAATTTCGCCCTGCGAGCGTCGTATGGCGTGCAGGGAAACATCCACGAGAACGCCACGCCTTACCTCATCGCGAGGATGAAGCGCTACGACGACATTACAGGCCTGCGCCCGGGTGTGATTGAGCGACTGCCCAACCCCGACCTGCGCTGGGAGAAGACGAAGTCGTATAATATTGGTGTCGATGCGTCGTTTTTTGACGGTCGGCTGAGTTTCACTTTCGACTATTACCAGAAGCGGACCTCCGACCTGATTACCGACATGCAGGTGTCGCCGACGACCGGCCGGATTTACCTCTCGATGAATGCCGGAAAGGCCATCAACAAAGGCTACGAGGGCGTTGTCAGCGGCGACATTCTCCGTGGCAAAATCATCGACTGGAACCTGTCGTTCAACTTCTCGCACAACACCAACGAAATTCGCTATGCCTACGAGGCCCAACTGACCGACACGGAAAAATACAAGAACATGATCAACGGCAACGTGGCGACCGTAGGCCAGCCGTTGGGCACGATTTATTCGTTCAAATATGCCGGTCTGTCGCCCGAAAACGGCTATCCGCTCTTCTACACCACCGACGGTCGCAAAGTTCACGAGGGCGACTACGAAGTGATGGAACTCGTGCCGTCGGGCAGTATTTATCCCGATTTGACGGGTGGTATCGACACGCGCATCACCTATAAGAAAAACCTGAGCCTCAGCATCGGCTTCTCTTACCAGATGGGTGGTGTGCGCCGCCTGCCGGCACTCTATCGGTCGGGTAGCAAGGCCTTCGACCCCATGAACAACGTGCCCCGCGAGTTCATCAACCGCTGGCGTCAGCCCGGCGACGAGGCCACGGCCACCTTCCCCGCACTTTACGACACCAGCATCGCCGACTCGTTCCCCTTGGAGTTGAAGGGGCTGTACGACACATCAAACTCCTCGGTCGATGTCAGAATGGTTGACATGTATGACAAAAGCGATTATCGCATGGCCAGCAGCGACTTCCTCAGGCTGCGCAACGTGACACTGAGTTATCGCCTGCCCCATAAGTGGCTGCAACCGCTCCGTCTGCGCGAAGTGACCTTCCGCTTGCAGGGCAGCAACCTGTTTGTGCTGAAATCGAGCAAGTGGAACGGCCTCGACCCGGAAACCGCCTATGCAAATATGCCCATTTTGCCGAGTTACAACTTGGGAATTAACATCATGTTTTAAAATAAGGAGGCTACAATCATGAAAAAATATATTTATCAAGCATTAATACCGCTTCTTCTGACCAGTTGCAGCGACTTTCTGAAAGACGACTCGCCCGACTTGCTCATCCCTGAGGATGTGGCGGAGTTTCAGGCCGTGCTCAATGGCGAGGGCTATCCCAATGACGGCTACGATCTTAACACCAAGACTTTTTCCGACGAACTCGACTTCGTCCAACTCATGACCGACGACGTGGGCGTTTCGCCGACCAGCGACTCGCGCAGCGTTCTCTGGGAAGGCGACGACGAATTTGCCTTGGCGAGCGGGAAAGGTGCATTCACATGGGCACAGGACATCGCCTTTTACGACGCGTCTTACAGCAATTTCTACTTGAGTCGCTACAAGAATATCCTCGCCTGCAACGTCATCATCGAAAATGCGGAGACGATGCTCGGCAGTAGCGACAAGGTGGCCTCGTGCGTGGCGCAGGCCTATGCGCTTCGTGCGCTGAACTATCTCTGGCTGGTGAATCTCTACGGATTGCCTTACAACGAGCAGACAGCAGCCACCGACATGGGCGTGGTTATTCGCCTGAAAAGTGAAATCAGCCGCGACCAGCCCGCCCGCAACACCGTGAAAGAGGTCTATGACCAGATTAACAGCGACCTTGAACGTTCTTTCGAATTGTGGCCGAAGGCATCGTATAGCCGCAATAACTATTTGTTGTCGGAACGTGCCGTGCAGCTCATTAAATGTCGCGTGGCGCTTTATCAGGGCAAGTGGGACGACGTCATCAAGTACGGAACGCTGCTCTCAGACAGCAATTACGACCTCTACAACATCAGCGGCATTCCGCAGAACGAGATGACAAATGTGGCGTCAACTGGCGACTATGCTTTCCTCAATCCGGAGAAAAATACGGAATTAGTTTTCATCTTCGGCGGAAGCCAGTTCGACAGCAATAGGTTTATGCCCTGGCTTCGCAGTATGAAAGATGCCGCATTCGTTCCCTCGCAGGCACAGGAGGGCGATTTGATTCAGTCGTACGAGGAGGGCGACCAGCGAATTTATGCCTTTTTCCAGCAAAGTCGGAACGAAAGCGACGGCTATCACGACTATCGCTATGCGCCCAATAAGCACTACAAATACGGAATCTATTCCCAGGCCTTGCGCACCAGCGAAGCCCTGCTCAGCGTGGCCGAGGCCCATGTGCAGAAAGGTTCTGAGAGCGACCGTGCCGAGGCCGTCAGACTGCTGAACCTGCTTCGCAAGAACCGCTTTACGCCGGAAACCTACAAGGAACTGACGCTGGCCGACTTCGAGACGAGCGAAAGCCTTTTGCAGTTCGTGCGCGACGAGCGCCGCCGTGAACTCTGCTTTGAAGACGTTCACCGCTGGGTTGACCTCCGGCGCTACGGCATGCCCCGATTGGTACACACGTTCTACGCCTCGAAAAATGCCGCCCCGGAGGTGTATGTCTTGGAGCAGGGCGACCGAAACTATACTTTGGAACTGCCGCTCGAGGAACTGGACTTCAACAAGGTGATTGAGCCCACGAACCGCCGCGTCATTGAGGCAGGAAAATCGTCGAATTAACAAAAAAGGAGCAACAATATGAAAAAGATATTATTTTCAAGTCTTGCTGTTCTGGCACTGATGCTGAATGGCTGTGGTGAAGACGACCTCGTGCCGCAGGTGGACACGTCTAACGAATACGAAAAGTATATCATCGAGAACAAAGACCGCACGCCGGCCGACTCCACAATCTACGAATGGTATAGGCAGTACAACACGTATTTCATCTACCATTTCCGCGACGAAGACATCAAGTGGCAATGGGCGGGGAAAATGATGCTGGATTATTCGGCATTTGACCCGGAAAAAGAAAGTGACATGAAGGCGTTAGTTAGGCATCTGAATCTGATTAAGCAGAGTTTTCTGGAGAAATACGATGAAAGTTTCCTGCGTAAATGCCTGCCTTACAAGATATTCCTGATTAAAAATCTTCAGCAATTTGCTGGTGGTTCGCTCTCTTGGGCCTATTATCCCTGTATTTCCAACGGTCAGGATGCCATGATGGTGGCTTACCTGCAATCTAATGGCCGCGCATACTCAACGGCGACGATGGAGTCTGAAATGAGCAACGTCTTTGGTAAGTTCTTTTACAGCAAACTGGATGTTAAACCCGTGAAATTTATCAACAGCAGGGTTAAGGTGAACTATACACTCGTCACTACGCCGCAAGATCCGAACATCGAGGCAGAGTTGGCCATTAAGCCCGATTTTAGCAATGCGCAGCATTATGCCAATGTCTGCGGATTCGTGAAAGCCTATTTGCCGACATTTGTTAAAGAACCCACTGAGGAGGAGGATTTTGCGGATTACCTATGGTTCATCACCCAGAACAGAGGCTCGTGGATTCGCCAGCGCACGCAGTTCTACAAGCGGTTGGCGCAGCGCGGAACCTATTTTATCGAATTCTACAAAGAGCAAATGGGGCAAGACCTCATTGAGTCACAAAACAACAGGTTCCCTGAAGACCCTGTTTCGATTGATGATTTCAAATTTCAATAATCCAAAAAAACATGAATATGAAAAAAACACTGATGATATTATGGGCTGTTTGCTATAGTCTTTTTGCAGTGGCGCAGCAAAGTGCAGGCAGTGTTCAGCAAGGCATCGTCTTCCACGACAACACCCCTTGGGCCGACATCGTGAAAATGGCCGAGGAGCAAGACAAACTCATCTTCATCGACTGCTACACGACGTGGTGCGGCCCGTGCAAGGTGCTGGCGCGCGAAGTGTTTCCGCAGAAAAAAGTGGGCGATTTCTTCAATCCGAACTTCATCTGCGTGAAGTACGACATGGAGAAGGGCGACGGAAAAATGCTCAACGAGCGCTATAAAGACCACATTCCGGGCTATCCGACCCTGCTCATCATCGACAAACAGGGCAAGGTGAAGCAGCAAATGGCCGGTTTTCAGGAGGCCGACGCGCTGATTCAAAACGCCCAGATGGCCCTTCAGGGACGCGACCTGTTCACGCTCCGCAAGGAGTACGAAGCCGGCAATCGCGACGCCCGATTTCTGGTCGATTTCATGGCGAGCCTCGAAGGCGCATTCCTGAAAGATGAGGCGAAGCGGGTGGCCGACGACTACCTGAACGCCCACGAACCGAGCGAACTCGACCGCGACGAGGTGTGGCAGGCTTTCGGGAAGTACGTCACCGACATCCATTCGCCGGCCTTCGACTATCTGGTCAACAATGCCGGACGCTACGGCGGCGTGCTCAAGCGCGACCGTCAGGCCATCAATTTTCAGGTGAAATCGGCCTGCGACAAGGAACTGCGCCACCTGTTGCGCATCAATTTCGACAAGGAAGGCCACGCTCAGCCACTTTCCACCGACACGGCCTGGATCGACAAGGTGATTTGGTATCTGGAGAAGACCAATCAGCCCGGCGTGGACCAGTACAAACTCTACAACTACATCCACAAGCAACTGCTGAAAGGGCAGAATGGCGAGGCGTGGGAAGCCGTGAAAATGGGCGTGAAGGCGCGCACGAGCGGTTTCTACTCGATGAAAGTCGGCGACTACGTGGCCTACATGGCTCCGCAGACGCGCGACAAGAAGGTGCTCAAGGACTATCTGGCCGTCATGGAGGGGTATCTGAATCGGGGAAATTCCACCGAATACACCGTCTATAAGACGCTGGCCGACCTGAACCGCCGTCTGGCAACAAGCAGTTGGCCGAGCAGCAGCAGGCCACCTACGAAGAGCAGTTGGCCAAGGAAAGAAAGCAATTTGAGGAAATTTTTAACAAAAAGGAATAAACTTTATGAAACGAAACATGATGACGCTGCTGGCGATGGGCATGAGCCTCATGGCCACAGCCCAACAGCAAACCTACAACATTCAGGGCACGGCGACGGGCCACGACGGCATGAAAGTCATGCTCACGGCAGAAGACAAAACGCCGATTGACTCGACCGTCGTCGCCGACGGTAAGTTCCAACTCGCGGGACCGCTCACCGTGCAGATGGCGATGCTCCGAATGGGCGGGACAAGCGAAGCGCTGATGCTCCACGAGAACCCCGTCAGCGTGAATTTCCAGCGAGTGAAGACGCAACGCAGGGGAAAAGAATTTGAAGTGCCTGAAATCACCATCGTGGGCGACAAGGAGCACGACCTGCTGAAAGACATCAACGACATGCAGATGTTCGAGGTGATGACGATGATGGCCATCGCTCTCGGCAAGGACGAACAGACAGAAACCATGCGCGACAGCCTGACGCAGATGTATTTGGGCATCAAGGAACGCAACAAGATGCTGCAAGACAGCATTGCGCGCAACTGCCCCGACAACTATGTGGCAGCGTTTGTGATGAATCAGTTCATGACCAAAAACCAGAGTTATGCCGAACTGAAGCCGATTTACGACTGTCTTTCCGACCGTGTGAAAGCATCGGCCATCGGTCGGCAACTCACGGAAACGATGAAAAAACTCAGTTCCATCGGCGTCGGCAGCATTGCGCCCGACTTCACGATTCCTACCGCCGACGGCAAGGAAATTGCGCTGAGTTCACTGCGCGGAAAGGTCGTCTTGATTGATTTCTGGGCTTCGTGGTGCGGTCCGTGCCTGCGCGAGGCTCCTAACGTGCGGAAAGTCTATCAGAAATACCACGACAAGGGTTTTGAGGTGCTTGGCGTGTCGCTCGACGAAAGGACGAAGCGCGACGCATGGCTGCAGGCCATTGACAAGCATCAGCTGACGTGGCTCCACGGCTCTTCGCTCGAAGGATGGGCGTGTCCCGTAGCCAAACTCTATAACGTCACGGCCATTCCCGCCATGTTCCTGCTCGACCGCGACGGTCGCATCGTGGCGACGAATGCGCGTGGCGAGATATTAGAAGAAGAAGTCGCCAAACTCTGCGAGTAGGGCGACCTTCCACTGGTTTCTCAGGCTTTGATTTCCATCAGAATTTGAACGATGCGCTCTGCCGAGCGACCGTCCCAGCGGTCGGGGAGGGCGCTTTCTTTCCAGTCGCCGCGCACCATTTTAGCGACCATTCCGGCGAGCAACTGCGCGTCTTCACCCACAAGTTCGTTTGTGCCGTCTTTCACGGT
>JAFUVC010000144.1 GCA_017483785.1 Prevotella sp. | reverse complement strand
CAGCGGCTCGTTCACGCTGTTCGACTACCTGAACATCACGCCGTCGTTCAACTTCACCGACCGCATGTATAGCAAGCGAGTCATGCGCTCGTGGGACGAGGCCTCGCAGACCGAAAAGGCCGACACCATCTACGGTTTCAACAATGTCTATAACTGGAACCTCTCGCTGTCGGCCTCGACCAAACTCTACGGTTTCTGGATTCCCTCGCGCAAGATTTTCGGCAATAAAATCGACCGCATCCGCCACGTCCTCACGCCGACCGTTTCGTTCAGTTATGCGCCCGACTTCGGTGCCGAGCGATATGGCTATTACAAGACTTACCAGAAGACCGACGCCAACGGAAACGTCTCGCTCGTTCAGTATTCGCCCTTCCAAGACGGGCTCTACGGCGTGCCGGGCAGGGGAAAGTCGGGCCGTGTGACGCTGAGCCTGTCGAACAACATCGAAATGAAGGTCAGAGGCGGCGACAACGATACGGTTGACTACAAGAAAATCAGCATCATCGACGAACTCGGAGCCTCCATGTCCTACGACTTGGCGGCGAAAGAGCGCCCGTGGAGCGACCTTTCGATGAACCTCCGACTGAAAATCACGAAGAGTTACACGTTCAACATGAACGCCGTTTTCTCCACCTACGCCTATGAACTCGACGAAAACGGCCGCCCCTATGTCGGAACGCGCACGGAGTACAGCTATGGGCGTTTCGGTCGCTTCCAGGGCATGTCGCAAAACATCTCCTACACGCTGAACCCCGAGAAAATCAGGCGGCTGTTCGGCGGCGGACGCGACAAGGAAAAGAACAAGCGCGAGACCGATGAAGACGATGGAATCGACACCGACCGCGAGTCGAACATCGACAACACGATGATTGAAGGCCAGCGCAAGGGAAAGCAGCGCGGCGGCAGCGAAATGGCCTCGACCGACGACGACGGCTACATGTCGTTCTCAATGCCTTGGTCGCTGACCATCGGCTACGGAATCACCATGCGCGAAGACCAGAACGTCGAAAAATTCAACAAAAAACGAATGCGCTATCCCTACAAATTCACCCAGACGCTCAATATTAGCGGAAATATTCAGCTTTCTGAGGGGTGGAATATCGCATTCTCCTCGGGCTACGATTTCGAAAATAAGAGTATTTCCATGACCACGGCCTCTCTGCAGCGCGACTTGCACTGCTTCAATATGTCGTGCTCTGTGGTGCTCGCGCCTTACACGAGCTATAACTTCACTTTCCGATGCAATGCCGCCACACTCACCGACGCCCTGAAGTACGACAAGCGCTCAGGGCAGTCGATTGCAGTGCAGTGGTACTGATTTTACTTGTTCATATCGAATCCTAAGCGCACACCATCGTAGTTCTTGCTCAGGTCGCCAACGGTTTGCAGCGTGCTGTTGCCGCTGATGGAGGCCACGGTCTGAAGCACGGTAAGCAGTTTTTTCGACTCAAACAAGAAACTCATGCCCGTGCTCGTGCGCTTGGCGTATGCCGGAATCGTGAAAAGCAGCGTTTTCAGCTGAATCTGGCAGGTCTGCTGGTCGTAGGTGTACGTGCCGCTGATGTTCTTGCCGATAATCGTGGCGGCAAACGTGTTGTCTTGGTTGAACTGAATGACCGTATTCCCCGTCGAAACGCCGAACTTGCTGTAGTAAGAAGCCAGTTGCTCGCGAATTTTCGTGGCAGCCACTTCGCCGCCAGCCTTTGCCAGAAGGTTTTCCGATGTGAATGCCACGCCGGGCTGCCTGTAGCGCCACGTGCCGATGAGGTCGGCCTGCGACGGCTTTTCAAGTCCGATGACGCTGATGAGAATGTTTCCAATCGACTGTCCGTTGGTAGCGGCGCCAAGCACGCTGCCCAGAATGTTTCCAAGGTCATTGCCGCCAGAGCCGTTTCCAAGCGTTCCGCAGGCGGTCAGGGCCATCAGTGCCAGCCCTGCCAGGATAGATTTCGTTTTCTTCATGTTATTTGTCTTTATATATAAATAATGTGTAGTCCGTTAATCGTTGCCCCGTCCGAAGATGCGCAGCAGGTAGAGGAACAGGTTGATGAAGTCGAGATAGAGGCTCAGCGCACCCATGAGCGCAATTTTCTGTGCCGTCTCGCCCAAGTCGGTCTGCATGATGAGCATCTGCTTGATTTTCTGCGAGTCGTAGGCGGTAAGGCCGACGAACACCAGCACGCCAATGCCTGAGATGATGAATTCCATCAGCGAACTTCTCAGGAAGATGTTGACAATACTGGCAATAATCAGTCCGAGAACTGCCATGATGAGCAGTCGGCCCCACGACGACAGGTCGCTCTTCGTGAAATAGCCGTAAACTGCCATCGCACCGAAGGTTCCGGCCGTGATGAAAAATGTCTTTGTGATGACAGCCGACGAAAAGTTGAAGAAAATGCTCGCCAAAGTAGCACCGTTAATCACCGAATAGAGAATGAACAGCAGCGTGGCCTTCGTCAGCGACAGACGGTCAATCCGGGCCGACACCCAGAACACCAGCGCCAGTTCGGCAATAATCAGGCCGAAGAATGTCACCTTGCTCGAATAAATAAGTTGCACCAGCGCAGGCGACGATGCCACGCCGTAGGCCGTAATGCCCGTAATGGCCAAGGCCATAGCCATCCAAACGTAAACCTTACGCATCAGCACTGGAAACGCTGCCGACATGCCAAGTTGCTCTTCGCGAGTCATCGACTCGTAGCGGTTCATCTCGCGATTTTCAAAAT
>JAFUVC010000143.1 GCA_017483785.1 Prevotella sp. | reverse complement strand
GTCCCACCTCTTCCCATTCCGAACAGAGCAGTTAAGCCCGCCCGCGCCGATGGTACTGCGCCGCAATGCGGGAGAGTAGGTCGGTGCCCGTTTTTTTTGAAGTTGGTGTCCGTCTGCGGAGTTCTCCGTGGACGGACGCTGCTTTTTGTATCTGTCTATCTACAATAAAAAAGGCGAGTTTCCGTTATTATACCGTATGCAATGGACTGATCGTATTCGTCAAGTGAAAATTCTGCTCGTGGTCATGGCAATGCTGATTGCCGTGGCTTCGCTGGTGGCATCTAATCTGCTGACGCGCGACCTCTATCAGGAGGAGCACAAGAAAATGGAGATTTGGGCAGAGGCCATGCATACGCTGAGCACCAACGACGATAATTCGGGCATGAATCTGGTGTTGAAGGTGATTGAAAGCAATACGACGATTCCCATCGTGGTGATGGATAAACGGGGCGATATTCAGGTGTTTCGCAACATTGAAATTCAGGCTGCTACGGCCGATGACAGCCTTCGACAGATTGCAAAGTTGGGCAAGGAAATGAAGCAGGCCGGAAGGAGTATTCGCATCAATTTTGACGGCGGGAGCGGCTCTGACTATATCGACGTGTGCTACAACGATTCGCTGATGCTGAAGCGCTTGGCGGTCTATCCCTACGTGCAGTTGGGCGTGGTTTTGCTGTTTGTGGTCATCGCCATTTTCGCCCTGCTGACCTCGAAGCGCGCCGAGCAGAACAAAGTCTGGGTAGGCCTCTCAAAAGAAACGGCTCACCAGTTGGGCACGCCCATTTCGAGCCTGATGGCGTGGACGGAGATGCTGAGTGAGGCCTATCCACACGACGAACTGATTCCAGAAATGAACAAAGACGTGAAACGGCTTCAGCTAATTGCCGACCGTTTCTCCAAAATCGGCTCGCTGCCAGAGCCTGTACCCGTCAGTTTGAATGAGGTGATGAGCCATGTGGCCGATTATATGAGTCGTCGCGTGTCTAACAAGATTCAGATTGTGAAGGTGTTTCCGCCAGACGACATCATTGTGCCGCTGAACGCCTCGCTCTTCGAGTGGGTGGTGGAAAACCTCTGCAAAAATGCGGTCGATGCGATGGAAGGCGAAGGGAAAATCACGCTGTTTTCGGGCGTGGAAGACGGTCTTGTCGTTGTCGAAGTGGCCGATACGGGCAAGGGTATCAAGAAGAAAGACGTGAAAAATGTCTTCCGCCCCGGTTTCACGACGAAGCAGCGCGGTTGGGGGCTCGGATTGTCGCTGGCCAAGCGAATCGTGGAAGAGTATCACCACGGGCGCATCTACGTGAAAAGCACGGAAGCCGGTCGGGGGACAACTTTCCGCATCGAACTGAAAACATAGTTCTCGTCCGATTTTCGCCACTTTAAACACCTTACTTTTGACTGGAAATCGAAAAAAAAACGCGATTTTCTTTGTATTTCGCTCACTTATTCGTAACTTTGCACCTCGAAATGTGTACATTAGATGCCTTTAAGGTAGATTTGCTGAGACTGACGGACGCGGAGACCGTGTTCCACTATCATCTTGACAAGGCTTATTTTGAGGCCATCGGCGCTCCTGATGTAAGCGAAGGTGAACTCGACACAACGCTGACGATACGCAAGTGTTCAGATTGTTTTGAGTTGCATTTCCATACGGAGGGGGTGGTATGCGTTGCGTGCGACCTTTGTCTTGACGACATGGAACAGCCAGTCGTTGCCGACAATTATTTGGTTGCAAAAATCGGAAATGCCGACAGCGAAAGTGATGACACCGTGGTGGTCGATGAGCAGCAAGGAACGCTCGACACATCGTGGTTCATCTATGAATTTGTTGACCTCGCCATCCCCGTCAGGCACGTGCATGCACCTGGAAAATGTAATGCGGCCATGACGAAGTTGCTCGAAGAGCACAGCACTGCCCGAAGCAGTGAGAGGAGCGACGAGGAGCCCACAGATCCGCGCTGGGAGGCACTGAAGCGATTAACAATTAACGATTAACAATTAATAATTTAGAAAAAAATGGCACATCCTAAAAGAAGACAGTCTAAGACTCGTACTCGTAAAAGAAGAACCCATGACGGAGCCGTAGCTCCCACGTTGGCAGTATGCCCCAACTGTGGCGCTTACTATGTTTACCACACCGTATGCCCGACTTGCGGCTACTATCGTGGTAAGGTGGCTATCGTTATGGACGCTGAATAATGGTAAATGCTATTATCAGTGGGGTTGGTGGCTATGTGCCCGACTACGTTCTGACGAACGAGGAACTGGCGCGCATGGTTGATACCAGCGACGAATGGATTATGTCGCGAGTTGGTATCAAGGAGCGTCATATTCTCACGGAAGAAGGTCTCGGCACGAGTTACATGGCCCGTAAGGCTGCCAAGCAACTTATGCAGAAGACGGGAGTAGATCCGGACAGTATTGATGCCGTTTTGCTGGCAACAACCACGCCCGACTACAAGTTTCCGTCAACTGCCTCGGTTGTCATCGGCAAGCTGAACCTGAAAAATGCCTTTGGCATGGACCTCTCGGCGGCTTGCGCCGGATTTATGTATGCCCTTGAATTGGCTACGTCGATGATCAGATGCGGACGCTGCAAGAAGGTTATCGTCATCGGAGCCGACAAAATGTCGTCGATGGTCGATTATACCGACCGTCAGACCTGCGTGCTCTTCGGCGACGGCGCCGGAGCAGTGCTGCTCGAAGCCACCGAGGAAGAGAACATCGGTGCGCAAGACGCATTTTTCCGTACCGACGGCAAGGGACTGCCCTTCCTTCACATGAAGGCCGGCGGCTCGGTATGCCCGCCCAGCCATTTCACGGTGTCGCACCGCCTGCACTACGTCTATCAAGAGGGTCGCACGGTGTTTCGCTATGCCGTGACGAGCATGGGCGACGATGTCATGGAAGTCCTGAAGCGCAACGGCATGACGAAAGACGACATCGACTGGGTGATTCCGCACGAGGCCAACTATCGCATCATTGAGGCGGTGGCCAAGCGCGTGAACCTGCCGATGGAGCGCATTGTGGTGAACATTGAGCGCTACGGCAACACCAGTGGCGCAACCATTCCACTGGCCATCTGGGACCACGAAGCGCAGTTGAAAAAAGGCGACAACATCATTTTCACGGCTTTCGGCGCAGGTTTCGCCCATGGCGCAAGCTATTTCAAGTGGGCCTACGACGGGAGTAATGAGAATTGACAATTGAAAATTGACAATTTGATGCACAAGGCCGGATTTGTAAATATCGTTGGAAATCCCAATGTCGGAAAAAGTACGCTCATGAACCAGTTGGTTGGTGAGCGTATTTCTATTGCCACGTTCAAGGCGCAGACCACGCGCCACCGCATCATGGGCATCGTGAACACGCCCGACATGCAGATTGTGTTCTCCGACACGCCGGGCGTGCTGAAGCCGAACTACAAGTTGCAGGAGTCGATGCTGGCCTTCTCGGAGAGTGCGCTGCACGATGCCGACGTGTTGCTCTATGTGACCGATGTGGTGGAGAATCCCGAGAAGAATATGGACTTTCTGCAGAAGGTCCAGAAGATGAAGATTCCGGTGATTCTGCTGATCAATAAGATTGACAGCCTCCCCCTATCCCCCTCCAAAGGGAAGGGGAACGCCAAGGCAAAATCTTCACCCCTCCGGTTGGAGGGGCCGGGGGAGGCTTTGGCCCAAATCGTCGAAAAGTGGCACTCGCTGCTGCCCAACGCCGAGATTCTGCCGATTTCGGCACTGAATAAATTCGGAATCGACATGCTGCTGAAGCGTATTCAGGAACTGCTGCCCGAAAGTCCGGCCTTTTTCGACAAAGACCAACTGACCGACAAGCCTGCGCGCTTCTTCGTCAGCGAAATCATCCGCGAAAAAATCCTGCTCTACTACGACAAGGAAATTCCCTATGCCGTTGAAGTGAGCGTGGAGAGTTTCAAGGAGAGCCAGCAGCGCATCGACATTCACGCCGTAATTTACGTGGAGCGCGAGTCGCAGAAGGGCATCGTCATCGGCCATCAGGGCGTGGCGTTGAAGAAAATCGGAATAGAGAGCCGGCGTGCGCTGGAGAAATTCTTCGGCAAGAAAATCAACCTCGAAACCTACGTCAAGGTTGACAAAGACTGGCGCTCGTCGCAGCGCGAACTCGATAATTTTGGCTATAATCCCGAATAAACAACTATAAATTAGCATAGAACGATGAAAAAAATGATGATGATGGCGGCCATGCTGACGGTTTCGCTCGCAGCAATGGCACAACACGAGGCCGGCGACTTCATGGTGCAGCCGAAAGTGGGCATGAACATTTCGACACTGAGCGATGCCAACAAGTCTATTGTTGACTTCAGTTTCGGTCTTGAAGCGGAGTATATGATGACTGACTTTCTCAGCCTGTCGGCTGGTGCGATTGCATCGAACCAGGGCGGAAAGTACGACGACCAGTATGGCAAATACACGGCCGACTTGGACTATGTCAACGTGCCCGTGATGGCCAATTTCTATGTGTTGCCGGGACTGGCCCTGAAAGTTGGTGTGCAGCCCGCTTTCAGAATGAAAGCCAAGGTGAAAACCGACAACGGCACCCTTGATTTCGACGAGTTTTACGCCATGGCCAGAGGTCAGGGGAGAAGTTCTGACGATTTAAAGGTGAACAAGTTCGACCTGTCTATCCCAGTGGGCGTTTCCTACGAATTTTATAATGTGACGCTCGACGCACGCTACAACTGGGGCCTCACCAAGATTATGAACGAAGGCGACGCTTTCTACAACCGTGTGTTCCAACTGACGTTGGGCTACAAGTTTACATTTGAACTTTAAACAACCTTTTCGGTTATGGGTAATTTAGTAGCGATTGTGGGTCGCCCGAATGTCGGGAAATCCACGCTGTTTAACCGACTGACGAAGTCGCGACAGGCGATTGTGAGCGACGAGGCCGGCACGACGCGCGACCGCCAGTATGGCAAGTGCGAATGGTGCGGCAAGGAGTTTTCCGTCGTCGATACTGGCGGCTGGGTGGTGAATTCGGAAGACATTTTCGAGGAAGAGATTCGGAAGCAGGTGCTCATCGCCACCGAGGAGGCCAGTCTGCTGCTGTTCATGGTCGATGTGACGACGGGTCTGACCTCGCTCGACGAAGACGTGGCGCAGATTCTTCGCGGCTCGAAGTTGCCCGTGATTCTCGTGGCGAACAAGACCGACAACAATGCGCAGATTTACGATTCCTACGAGTTCTACAAACTGGGTCTGGGCGAGCCCGTCTGCATCAGTTCCATCTCGGGCAGCGGCACGGGCGATTTGCTCGACCTCATCATGGAAAAAATGCCGAATGCAGAGGGCGAGAACATCGAGGAGGGCATTCCACGCTTTGCCGTCGTGGGCCGTCCGAATGTCGGAAAATCGAGCATCATCAACGCCTTCATCGGCGAAGACCGCAACATTGTGACGGAGATTGCCGGCACGACGCGCGACTCGATTTATACGCGCTACGATAAGTTCGGTTTTGACTTCTATCTGGTCGATACGGCCGGAATCCGCCGCAAAAACAAGGTGTCGGAAGACCTGGAGTTTTACTCGGTGATGCGCTCGATTCGGGCCATAGAAAACTCCGATGTCTGCATTCTGATGATTGACGCGACGCGCGGCATCGAGTCGCAGGACATGAATATCTTTCAGATTATCCAGAAAAACCAGAAATCGCTCGTGGTGGTGGTGAACAAGTGGGACCTCGTGGAAGACAAGTCGCCCATCGCCATCAAGACGTTTGAGAACGCCATTCGCGACCGCATGGCGCCGTTTGTCGATTTCCCGATTATTTTCGCCTCGGCACTGACCAAACAGCGCATTTTCAAGGTGCTCGAGCAGGCGAAACAGGTCTATCTGAACCGCACGTCGAAAGTCGGGACCACGAAACTCAACGAGACGATGCTG
>JAFUVC010000142.1 GCA_017483785.1 Prevotella sp. | reverse complement strand
GCCGGCATATCCGCTCACCCATTTGTTGAAATCGTAGGTGGCTTTCACGCCTCCCATCCACGATTTCAGGGGGACGGTGCTTCCAGATTTGTAGTCGAAACTGGCTTTTCCGCCCTGCCGATAGTAAGACAACTCCAACTTCAGGTTTTTCGGTGCGAAAGTGAGGTAACCGCCGTAGAGATGCTGATATTCCGTTCGGTAGTCGTCTTCCGTTCCAGTCTGCATTCCCACGTTCATGAACAGCAGCGAAACGCCCAGCGGAAACTTGCCCACGTCGTAGTGATACCACACGCTCTGCATGGTTTTGTAGGGTTGCGAGCCATTTTCGTAGTAAGTGCCGCCCGCTGTGTTTTTCGCGTTCTGGTTGTAGGCAAAAAACGCATGAACCTTGTGGCCGTGGCCCTCGTAGCCCACTTTCAGCACATCGTGCGAGAGAGCAGCCATGGCCCAGTCGTTGTTGCCGAGAATGCGCTGGTCGTCGTAGGAGAGTTCCTGTCGGCCAATGCGGGCGAAAAAGCCGTGGCCGAATTTCAACTGCGCCCATGCCTCATAGATGTTGAACGACGAGCCTCCGCCCTCCATTCCCCAGAGTCCTTGGTGCTGAAAACTCACTTTCAGGGAGAGCGAATCGCGCTGATAGCCAGCCGCTAATCGCGCACGCGACGTCACGAACTGCGCCTTGTCGGCCACTAAATCGCCGTCGCTTCTATTCAGTCCACCATAACGCAACTCGCCACGCGAAAGCAAGTCGGCATCCAGTGTCAGACCGCTACCTTTCTTCGGCGTTTCCTGAACTTCCTGTGCAGCCAATCCCAACGGCCACAGCAGGCTTAAAATTGCAATGTATTTTTTCATCTTATTTCTGTTGACGGAATCGGTGCAAATATACAAAAAAAGTCATAAAAAAACACATTTTTATAAAAAAATATGTATCTTTGCGGTAGATTTCAAAAAACTAAAAACAATAATTTCTATGAAACAGATTGCTCCTGCCCCGCTTTCCCAGTCGCAACTGGGAATTTTCACCGAATGTTTGCAAAATCCGGAGAAAAACCTGTATCAGATTTCATTTTTGTACAAAATCAGTAAAAATATCGACCTCGACAAACTCATGCAGGCCATCTGCAAGGCTGCCGAACTGCATCCGTTCCTCTGCGCGCGCATCCGGCTCAACGACGAGGGCGTGGCCGAGCAATACGTTGCCGACGGCGAGAAACTTGACATTCTCATCCAGAAAACCGACGACATCGAGGCCGAAAAATCCCGACTTCTGCAACCCATAACGCTGCTCGGCGGTTCGCTGTCGCGCTTCCTGCTGCTGGAGGCGGCCGATGCAAAATACATCTTCTTGCAGTGCCACCACGTCATTGCCGACGGCTATTCCATCACCGTCCTGTTTCAGGACATCGACCGACTTTATCGCGGCGAAATGCCCGACGGCGAGGCACTCTCGCTGGCCGACTTCGCCCTTGCCGAAAACGAGGCCCGAAACAGCGAGGCGTGGAAAAAAGACGAGGCATGGTCGAAGGAGCATTTCGTATGCGACGACGTGGACACGGCCATTCTGTCCGACCTCGAGGAAAAAGAGCCTAAACTGGGCGTCCTCGAACTTCCCGTTCACGTAAAACCGGAAAAAGTCTTGGATTTTTGCAAGGAAAACGGCCTGAAGCCGAGCGTTTTCTTCACCTCGGCCTACGCGCTCCTACTCTCGCGCTATACGGGCGACGAGCAGGTGCTTTTCTCCTCCATCTGGCACGGTCGCGCCGACGAGCGGCTGGCTCGCTCGTTTGGAATGTTCGTCGCCACGAATCCGTGTCTGTTTCAGGTGACGCAGGACACCACCGTCGGCGACCTGCTCCACCAAGGGCACACCTGCGTCACGGAGGCTCGCCAGCATCCGCTCTATTCGTTTGCCGACTTCTGCAACGCGCAGAGCGTCATGCCGCAACTGCTGTTCTCCTATCAGGGGCGGCTGTTCCAGCAACTCACCCTCGGCGGAGAGCCTGTCGTGGCCGAGCCTTTCAACAACAACGAGACATCTTCTCCGCTGAACGCCGAGGTGTTCCAATGCCCCGACAACTATTCGATGCGCCTCTCCTACCATGCCCACCGCTATTCCAAGGCACTTCTGGAGCAATTCATTTTGAGTTACGAGACCGTTGTCGGCCAGATGATGGACATGGAAAAGCCGTTGCGCGACATTTCGCTGACTGCCGACGCGCAACTGCAACTGCTCGACTCGTTCAACGAAACCGATTCCGACTTCGACGCCTCGCTGACCATCGTGTCGCTGTTCCGTCGGCAGGTGGCCGCCCACCCCGACAAAGTGGCCGTCATTTTCAAGGATAAACGATACACTTATCAGCAGGTGGACGACCTGAGCGACCGACTCGCGAGCCATCTCGCCTCGCAGGGACTGAGTGGCGAAAACGTGGTTTCCGTGCTCATTCCGCGCTGCGAATGGATGGCGATTGTGCCTCTGGCCGTCGTCAAGGCCGGACTGACCTATCAGCCGCTCGACCCGACCTATCCGAAAGAGCGACTGAACTTCATGATGGGCGATGCCGAGGCGAAATTCCTGATTAGCCTGGCTCCCGACGGCGAGGAAAGCCAATGGCTGGAGGGACTGGACTATCTCACACAGAACAACATCCCCGTTTTCGACCTCAACGAAGCGTCGTCGCTGCCGCCTGCAACCGACAATCTCTGGAACGAGGAGGGCGCGGAGGCCGTCCGTCGCCGCTTCACCATGATTTACACTTCAGGCTCGACGGGCACGCCGAAGGGCTGCCAGTGGGAGCACCGCAACATGGTGGCCTTCTGCCACATGGCATGGGCGGCGCTGCAAGTGGATTCCAGCAGCGTGTTCACGGCCTACGCCAGTTTCGGTTTCGACGCCAGTGCCATGGAAACGTTCATGACACTGACCGCCGGCGCCCAGTTGCTCATCGTTCCCGAGGAAATCCGACTCGACTTGGTGGCCCTGAACGACTATTTCGAGCAAAACGGCGTCACCCACACCTTCATGACGACGCAGGTGGCCTATCAGTTTATCACGAATTTTGAATGTAAATCGCTGAAAGTCATCCAGACGGGTGGCGAAAAACTGCCCGCCATGACTCCGCCCAAGGGCTTCATGGTCAAGAATGGCTACGGCCCGTCGGAGTGCGTGTGCTTCGTGACTTGCTACGACGTGGTGAAACCCGTCGAAAACGTGCCCATCGGCCCGGCCCAGCGCAATGTGAAGTTGTATGTGGTCGATAAATTCGGCCATCGGCTGCCCGTCGGAGCCAGTGGCGAGTTGTGGGTGAGCGGCCCGCAGGTGAGCCGAGGCTACCTGAACCGGCCCGAAAAGACCGCCGAAGTCTTCATCGACAACCCCTTCAACACCCAAAATTCATCACCCGACACCCCAAACCCCTTCAGCCGCGTCTATCGCACGGGCGACATCGTGCGCTATCTGCCCGACGGAAACATCCAGTTCGTGGGCCGGAAAGACGGTCAGGTGAAAATTCGCGGGTTCCGCGTTGAACTGAAGGAAATCGAGGCCATCATCCGCCAATTCGAGGGCATCAAGGAAGTAACCGTGCAGGCTTTCGACGAGGCGAGCGGCGGAAAATTCATCGCGGCCTACATCGTCGGCGACGAACAAATCGACATTCAGGCACTCAACGCCTTCATCCTTGACGAGAAACCGCCCTATATGGTGCCGGCCGTCACCATGCAAATCGACAAAATTCCGCTCAACCCAAACGGAAAAGTCGATAAAAAAGCCATTCCGAAGCCCGAGAAAAAGACTACCTCAGAGGCTCACACGGCCACAAACGTGCCGATGAACCTGCTGGAACAGGAAATCCACGACATCATCGCCGGAATCACGGGCAACGACGACTTCGACGTGACCACCATCCTCGGATTTGCCGGACTGACCTCCATCATGGCCATCAAACTGGCCATTCAAGTCAACAAGCGGTTCGGCGTGGTCCTCGACTCGAAATCATTAGCCAAAACCGGAACAATTCAGACCATCGAAAACGAGATTCTGAAGAAAATGATGAGTGCGGAACCAGAAAACCCCTCCGCCGAAGCCCCCAAACACGCCGAAGTGAAGAGCATTCCGCTGTCCTACGCGCAGATGGGCGTTTACGTGGAGTGCATGAAGCAACCCGCGTCCACCATATATAATATTCCGACGCTGATTGTCTTCCCCCGACAAACCGACACCGAAGCACTGAAACAGGCGCTGACGACGCTGGTGAAGGCGCATCCCATCATGACGATTCACTTCGGCAGCGAAGGCACCGACATCGTGCAACTGCCCGAACCCGAGCAGCAGGTCGAAATTCCCGTCAACTCGATGAGCGAGCAGGAACTTTCAGCCTACAAACACGAGTTCGTGAGGCCGTTCAACCTGCGACAGGGGCCGCTCTACCGCTTTGAAATCATCACCACCGACGAACACGTCTGTCTCCTGGCCGACATCCACCACTTGGTCATCGACGGCGGTTCGCTCAACGTATTCATCCAGCAGCTTTGCGACCTGATGGACGGAAAGGAAATCGAGGCCGAAGATGCCACTTACGCCGACTTCGTCCTGGCCGAGAAACAGGCTGAAAAGGGCGAAAGTTTCCAGCAGGCACGCGATTTCTTCCAAAGCCGGCTCGGCGGATGCGAGGGAGCCACCGACGTGCAGTCTGACCTGACCAATCCGAAGAATCAGGGAACCACGAGCGAGGCCGTCAGCGCGCTCAATTTCGCGCAGATGGAGCAGTTCTGCCGCCAACACAACATCACGCCGGCCCACCTGTCGCTGTCGGCCGTGTTCTATGCCCTCGCCCGTTTCACCAACAACGAGCAGGTATGCATCACCACCATCAGCAACGGCCGCTCGAACCTGAGCATCAGAAACACCGTAGGAATGTTCGTCAACACGCTGGCCATGAGTGCCACCATCGGCGAGCAGCGCGTCATCGACTTCATCGGCGAAACCAGCCGTAATTTCGACGAGACGCTCACCCACGAAAACTATCCTTTCGCCCAGATTGCCGCCGACTACGACCTCACGGCCGACATCATGTTTGCCTATCAGGTGGGCGTGCTCGACCGCTACGTCTGCCAAGGGAGCGAACTCTCGGTGGAGAGCCTCGAACTCGACGTTCCCAAGTTCCACATCGCCGTTTACATCCGCGAAGTGGACGGCAAGCCCAGCGTCAGCATCGAATACGACAACGGCCGCTATAGCCACGCGCTGATGCAGAGCCTCGCGAAGTCGGTGAGCAACGCCGTCGATGCGTTCATCCGCGAGCCGGAAGCGTCGCTGCTGCGCGTGTCGCTGCTCGACAAGCAGCAAGAGCAACTGCTCGACAGTTTCAACCAGACCGACGTGGCCTACGACAACTCGCAGACTATCGTCTCGCTGTTCAACCAGCAGGTGGCAAAGATGCCCGACAACGAGTGCGTCGTCTATCACGACCGCCGATACACCTATCGCGAAGTGGACGAAATTTCCGACCGCCTCGCCGCCTACATCGTCCAGCAGGGCTTGAAGAGCGAAGACGTGGTTTCCGTGCTCATTCCGCGCTGCGAGTGGATGGTGATTGCATCGCTCGGCGTGTTGAAAGCCGGCTGCGCCTATCAGCCGCTCGACCCGAGTTATCCGGCTGAGCGCCTGAATTTCATGATGAAAGACGCCGATGCCAAACTGCTGATTGCCGAGGAAGACTTGCGCCACATTGTCAATGAATATCAAGGGAAAGTTTTGATAACCAAAGACATAGAAAAACTTCCTGAAGTAGAACTTCAACGTCGGGAATCTGACATTCTTCCCGAAAATCTTTTCATTTTGCTCTATACGTCTGGCTCCACCGGCACGCCGAAAGGCTGCCAACTCACCCATGCGAACATCACCGCTTTCTGCCACTGGTATCAGCGGCACTACGAGCTGAGCGAGAAGTCGCGCGTGGCAGCATACGCGAGTTACGGATTCGACGCCTGCATGATGGACATTTATCCGGCCGTGACCTGCGGAGCATCAGTGCACATCGTCGGCGACGACATTCGCCTGAATCTGCCCGACCTTAACGCCTATTTCGAGGCCAACAACATCACGCATTCGTTCATGACGACGCAGGTGGGCTATCAGTTCGCCACGAACATCGAAAACCACTCGCTCTACAGCCTCTCCGTAGGCGGCGAGAAACTCTCTGCGCTCACTCCACCGGCCAACTTCAAGATGTTCAACGGCTACGGACCGACGGAATGCACCATTTTCACCACGAACTACGAGGTGAAGACCTACGAACAGGACATTCCCATCGGAAAACCGCTCGACAACCTGCGACTATACATCGTCGATAAGCAGTTCAACCGACTGCCACTCGGAGCCGCCGGAGAATTGTGGGTGAGCGGTCCGCAGGTGAGCCGAGGCTATCTGAACCGCCCCGAAAAAACCGCCGAAGTCTTCCTCGACAACCCCTTCAACACCCAAAAATCATCACCCAACACCCAAGAATCGTTCAGCCGCGTCTATCGCACGGGCGACATCGTGCGCTATCTGCCCGACGGAAACATCCAGTTCGTGGGCCGAAAAGACGGACAGGTGAAGATTCGCGGTTTCCGCATCGAGTTGAAGGAAGTGGAGGCCGTCATCCGCCAGTTTGCGGGCATCAAGGACGTCACCGTGCAGGCATTCGACTATGAAAGCGGCGGAAAATTCATCGCGGCCTACGTCGTGAGCGACGAGAAAATCGACGTGAAGAGTCTCAACGACTTCATCGGGCAGCAGAAACCGTCGTACATGATTCCGGCGGCCACGATGCAAATCGACCAGATTCCGCTCAACCAAAACCAGAAAGTGAACCGAAAAGCACTGCCCGTGCCCATAATACAGGCCGCCGACCGCAACTACGTGGCTCCGGCAAACGAGCAGGAAAAACTCTTCTGCGAGATTTTCGCCGACATCCTGAGCATGGACATAATCGGAGCCACCGACAATTTCTTTGAACTCGGCGGCACGTCGCTCATGGTGACGCGCGTCATCATCGAGGCCGACAAACACGGCTACCACATTGCCTACGGCGACATTTTCACCCACCCCACGCCCCAGCAGATTGTGCAGTTCATCAACGGCGGCGACGACTCCGCTGCCGACAAGCAAACCAACGCCTCGGAAGACGCCAACTACGACTATCGCGCCATCGACACGCTGCTGATGCGCAACACGCTGCAAAATTTCAAGAACGGCGAGCGGCAGCCGCTTGGAAACGCGCTGCTGACGGGCTCGACGGGCTATCTCGGCATTCACGTGCTCAAGGAACTCATCGACCGCGACGACGTGCCCGTCATCTGGTGCATGGTGCGCGCCGAAAACGAGGAAAAAGCCGAGCGACGCCTCAAGCAACTCCTCTATTATTACTACGGCAATAATTTCAAGGAACTGTTCGGCAGCCGCCTGCGCATCGTCTTGGGCGACGTCACGCAGGAAATCAGCGTCGAGGGCAAGGTTGACATCGTGTTCAACTGCGCCGCCGTGGTGAAACACTTCTCGAAAGGCACGGAAATCGAAGACGTCAACATCGGAGGAGCAGTCCATTGCGTCATGTTCTGCCTGAAAACCGGTGCCCGACTCATCCACGTGTCCACCTACAGCACGGCCGGACTCTCCATCGACGGCGTTCCCGCCCGCGACACCGTGCAGACCGAGCAAACGCTGTATTTCAACCAGTTCATGGACAACCAGTACGTCCACTCGAAGTTCATTGCCGAACGGACGGTGCTCGAGGCGGTCGCGCTTCACGGGCTCAGCGCCAAGGTGATGCGCGTCGGAAACCTCGCGCCACGCTCCACCGACGGCGAATTCCAGATCAATTTCCAGACCAACAGCGCCATGGGACGCATCCGCGTGTTCAAGATGCTGGGCTGCTATCCCTACGAGATGAGCGACGAGCACATGGAGTTCTCACCCATCAACGAAGTGGCACGCTCCATCGTGCTTCTGTCACAGACGCCCGGCGACTGCACACTCTTCCACCCGTTCAACAACCACAGCGTCTATTTCGGCGACGTGGTGGCGCAACTCTCGCAAATCGGCGATGCGCCCCACCCCGTGGAGCAGCCCGACTTCGTCGCTGCGATGGAAACGGCCAAGGACGACCCCGAAAAAGCCAAGCGACTCTCGAGCCTGCTGGCCTATCAAGACATGGCACACGGACAAGAGTCGTTCCAGATTCCAACCTCGAACGACTACACCACGCAAGTGCTCTACAGGCTCGGCTTCCACTGGAGCGCCACCTCGTGGGACTACGTCGGACAGTTCATCCGCGCCATTGACGGACTCGGCTATTTCGACGCCTAAAATTGGGAAATTCGACTATTCGAACGTGAAAATATTGATGAAACCCGTCAATTCAAACACGTTCTTGATGTCGTCGTTGACGTTGCGCATGACCACGCTGCGGCCCTTTGCGCGGGCGCCCTTCAGGATGCGCAGCATGATGCGCAGGCCGCTGGAAGCGATGTATTCCAGGTCCTTGCAGTCAAAAACGTTGTCCTTTCCCTCGTTTTCGTAGAGGGGGCGGAGTTTCTCCTCCACTTCCACAGCCGCAGCCGTGTCCATCTCGCCCACGAGTGTGGCAACTACTTTTCCGTCGATTTCTTGAATGTCTGTTTTCATAATTTTGAGGTATTTAATTTGACTGATAATTCTTGCTAAGCGTCAGCACATTGCGACCGTCCACGCGCTCGTAGTTGATGGAGTCCATCAGTTCGCGTATCAAGTGCACGCCCAGCCCGCCGATGGGCCGCTCTTCGGCCGAAAGCGACGTGTCGATTCGCGTCGCATCCGTCGGGTCGAAGGGGATTCCATCGTCGCTGACGATGAGTTTCAGGCGCTCGCCGTCGGCCCTGGCCGCGATGTGGACTTCGCCTTCCTGTTCGTTGGGATAGGCGTATTCCATCACGTTCACCACGGCTTCCTCCACGCCCAGACGTATGCTGCGCGCCAGTTTGTCGTCGATTCCGAGCCGCGACAGCACGTCTTTCATGAAACTGTTGAGGAGCGTGGTCTGGCGGATGTCGTTTTTCAGCGTCAGCGACTCGTCGAGCACGCTGAAGTCGTCTTGTTTCAGATACCGAATCGCCAGCATCGTCAGGTCGTCGCTCT
>JAFUVC010000141.1 GCA_017483785.1 Prevotella sp. | reverse complement strand
TTCTCCATATTGTTTTTGTTATTTAATGGCTTTGAGCAGTTGCTTGGCGTTGGCAATGGCTTCGTTCGTAACTTCGCTTCCACTAAGCATTTGCGCAATTTCGTTGATGCGTTCCTCCGGCGATAGTCGCGCCATTTTTGTTTGTGTTCCGGTCGAGGTTTCGGCCTTTGAAACCCTGTAGTGGGCCGTTCCCGAAGCGGCAATCTGGGGCAGGTGAGTGATGCTGATGACCTGACGATCGTTGTCGCCCATTTCGCGCATGATTTGTGCCATTTTCTCGGCCACGCGACCGCTCACTCCCGTGTCGATTTCATCGAAAATGATGGTCGGGAGTTTCACGGCACCGCTGATAATCGCTTTCAGCGAGAGCATGACGCGGGCAATCTCGCCGCCCGAGGCCACTTCGCTCACGGGTTGCATGGGTGTTCCCTTGTTGGCGCTGAACAGGAAGATAATCTTGTCGGCACCGTCGGCACTGAGCGGTTTTTCGGTCAGTTCCACCTTGAAACGGACGTTTGGAATGCCCAGCGCAACGAGTCGGTTTTCCACTTCTTTTTCCACTTGTGCGGCGGCTTTCGAGCGCACCGAGGTCAGTTTCTTGGCCTTTTTCAGGCATTCCTGCTTCAGCGCGTCGGCCTCTTTGCGCAGTTTCTCCAGTTCTTCGTCGCTGTTTTCGATGTGACCGATTTTGCGGCTGAGTTCGTCGCGAATGGCGATGAGTTCAGCGACGGAGTCCACTTGGTGTTTCTGCTGGAGCGAATAGAGCAGGTCGAGTCGCTGGTGGATGATTTCAAGTTGTCTGGGGTCGAAATCGATGTTTTCAAGTTCTTTTTCAACCTCTCCGGCAATGTCTTTCAGTTCGATGTGGCAGCTGTTGAGCCGCTCGGCCAGTTCGCCGGCCACGGGATAGAACCGCGTGAGTTCCTGCAGCAGTCGTGCGGCTTTCTGGGTCGCGGCGACAATGCCGTTTTCGTCGGCAGAAAGCAGGGTTTCGGCCTCGTAGAGTGAAGATTTGATTTCCTCGGCGTGGCTCATCGTGTCGCGTTGCTGTTCGAGTCGTTCCTGCTCGTTTTCCTGCAATTTCGCATCGGTCAGTTCGCTGAGTTGAAACTGCATGAAGTCTGTCGATTGGGCGTTTCGTGCAATTTCCTCCTTGAAATCCTCGTAGGCCTTCTCGGCAGTTCTAAATTCGCGATATTTCTGTTGATAATCGTCAAGAATCGGCTTGTCGGCGGCGATAATATCGACCACCGAGCGCTGGAAATCTTCCTTGCTGACCAGCAGGTTCTGGTGCTGGCTGTGGATATCGACAAGTTGCTCGCCCAGTTCTCGCATGAGCGTGGCCGAAACGGGCGTGTCGTTGATGAACGCGCGGCTTTTCCCGTTGGCATTGACCTCGCGCCTCACGATGCAGTCTTGGGCGTCGTAGTCGATGTCGTTTTCCTCGAAAAACGGCTCCAACTGGTAGCGGCTGATGTCGAAATGGGCTTCCACGACGCATCGCTGCTCGCCTGCTTTCACTTGTTTCGTGTCGGCCCGATTGCCCAAAAGCAGGCTGACGGCACCCAGAATGATGCTCTTTCCTGCGCCGGTCTCGCCCGTAATCACGGAAAAACCCGACGGAAACTCGACGTTGAGTTCGTCGATGAGTGTGAAATTCTTGATGTATAGCTGTTTGAGCATGTTTTTTACTGCTTGATTTTCTCCCACGCATTGTCTTGGCTGGCGTTGAGGCTGAAAAGAATCTGATAGACGCTTTCCTTCTCCTTCTGCGTGCCTTTTCCCTGATAGATGTTGGCGAGTTCGTCGCGCTTGAAGTCGGTCCAGATTTGCGGCAGACGGCTCAGCGGCTTGTCTTCATGGCATTTTTTGAGCAGTTGCTCCAGTGCCGTGGTGATGTTGGTGCGACCGCGCTCGGCATTGTTGGCCATTTCGTCGAGTCCCTTGCGATAATAGTCGTATTGCAACTGGCGGAAGGGCTGCATGGCTCCGTCGAGATAGTCGTTGATGATGGCGAAGCGGTTGCGGTCGTTGTCGAAGGCTTTCCAGCCCGGAAAACTCAGGTTTTGGGCGTTGTTGGCGAGGTTCATGCAGCGTTGCAGGACGTCTTCGCCGCCCATCGGGGCAAAGGAGTCGAGGTCGAGTCCGATAATGAGGAGTGCGTAGTAGGCGATGAGCGCAGTGAGTTGATTATCAATCATTTCCTCGTTGAATTCGAGTTGGTCGAACTGCGAGAACTGGAAATTGAAGTCGCCGTCCTTATTATTATATAAGGTGGTGGTATAGGCCGAGTTATAGACGGGCCGGTTGGCCTGAATCAGCGCCGAGCAGGTGAACATGTTGTTGTCGCGGTCGTATTTCGTCACCGTGATGTTGAAATTGCAGGCTATCCGCTCGTTTTTCTGGAATTGCAGATTCGTCCACTGGCGGTCGTTGATGAAGCGCTCCATGGTCTGTTGCAGGCTCTCGAAGACGCTGGCGTCGGTGCCTTGAATCTGGTTTCGGTTGATGGTGACCTTGGCTTGCAGTTCCTGCGCATTTACTGGCATCGACGAGAACAGGCTCATCAGGAAAACGACGACCAGCGTCAGCAGTTTTCCCATGCTTTTCAGGCGGATTCGGGTCAGAACCTGCTTGGTGTTGGCCGTGAAGTCGCTCGTCATCACCCAACTATAGTAGCCCGGGTCGCGCCGAAGCACCTCCAACACGTCCCAACCCTTGTATTTTCCGAAGTTGAACACCTCGTGCTTGCGCGGATTTCCGTCTTTGTCCTTCAGCACGTTGCCCTGTCCGTCAACCATGTCGCGCCAGACGATTCGGCCTGCGAAATCTACGTTGTCGTTCGTCTTCGAGAACGCGGCCAGTTCGCCCATGTCGTTGTGGAGCACTCGCTCGGGTTCCTCTTGCACGCCGGGCGCGTATTTGTCGAGTTGCCCCATCAGCACGCGATAGGTGGCTTCGGTGTCTTGGTCGGCGCGATGGGCCTCGAAATCGCTCTCCATTTTGCGTCCGCAGTAGAATTTGTAGGCTGCGGCGAGGTTCCGACGCTCCATTTTGTGGAAAATGGTCTGTGCGTCAATCAGCCGACACTTTGAAAAGTCGAAATCGATGCCTGCGCGAAGGAATTCCTCGGCCAGCAGGGGCACGTCGAAGTGGTTCGAGTTGAAGCCGGCGAAGTCGCATCCCTCAAACTGCTCGCTCAGTTCGGGAGCCAGTTCCTTGAATGTCTTGGCATTGGCCACCTGCTCGTCGCTGATGCCCGTCAGCGCCGTCACTTCCTGCGGAATGTCGCACTCGGGGTTCACAAAGATGTTGGCCCGTTCTTCGCGTCCGTCGGGAAACACTTTGATGTATGAAATCTGGATGATTCTGTCCTTTACAAGATCAAGCCCCGTTGTCTCCAAATCGAAGACAACAAGGGGCTTTGTGAGGTTTAGTTTCATAGGATTCAGTCGTTTAGCAACATCGGCATGATGAGCATGAGCACGTCTTCGTTTTCGGGCTGCACGGAGGGCAGGATGATTCCTGCGCGGCTCGGGTCGGCCAGTTCGATAATGACTTCGTCGCCCGTCAGGTTGTTGAGGATTTCAGAGAGCGAACTGCCCTTGAAACCAATGTTCATGGCTTGTCCGGCATACTCGCAGTTGATGGCTTCCTTGGCGCTCGTGGCGAAGTCGATGTCTTCCGACGACAGTTCCAGACGGCCTGCGTCGAGGTGGAAGCGCACGAGTTGGCTGCTCTCGCTGGCGAAAGGCAGCACGCGCTTCAGCGCGCCGATGAGCGAGCGGCGGTCGATGGTGAGTTGGTTGGGGTTGTCCTGCGGAATCACCGAGTTGTAGTTCGGATAGCGGCCTTCGATGAGGCGGCAGGTCAGCACGCCGTCGGCGAAGGTGATTTCAGCCACGCGGTCGTCGAACTTGATGGTGACGTCGCCCTGCTCCTTTCCGAGCATGTTCTTGAGCAGCGTGGCAGGCTTTTTCGGCAGGATGAACGATGCGGGCGTCTCGCTCTTGACGGTGAAGTTCTTGTTGCGCACGAGTTTGTGGCCGTCGCTGGCCACAACGGCCAGTGAGTCGGGCGTGAGGTCGAAGAACACGCCGTTCATCACGGGTCGGAGTTCGTCTTGGGCCGTGGCGAAGAGCGAGCGCGTCAGGTTGTCGTTGAGCACCGTGGCTTCCATGTGAATCGTGGTGGCGCTGTCGGGAATCTGCTGTGAGCGCGGATATTCGTCGGCATTCTGCGCCGTGAAGTTGTACATACCGTTCTGATAGACGATTTTAATGGTCAGGTTGTCGGTATTCACCTCAAACGTGAGCGGCTGCTCGGGCAGTTCCTTCATGGCGTCGAGCAACGTGCGGTTGGGCACGGCAAAGTTGCCCTCGCCGTCGGCTTGGTCGAGTTGCAGCGTAGAGCACATGATGTTCTCGCTGTCGCTGGCCGTGATGGTGAGCTGCTGGTTTTTGACTTCGAACAGGAAACTGTCGAGGATGGGCAGGGAGTTTTTGCTGTTGATAACCCTTGCCAAATTCTGGAGGCGACTGCTCAGGGCAGTGCTTGATAAGGTAAATTTCATTGGTATTTAAAATTAAATGTTTATATTTTCGCTAATATCCCACAAAAATACAAAAATCCGTTGGTCAAAACAAAAAAAATGGGAAAAAAGTTTCGCATTTTAGAACTATTTTATTAATTTCGCAAGCGAAAACAGAAAATGAAAAAATCTGTTAAGTGAATTCATCAAATTATTATAGTTTATTTTAAAAACAATGGAATTACAAGGAAAAGTGATTGCTGAGACCCCTGAGAGAAGCGGTACTTCGGCACGAGGAGATTGGAAGGCAAAGGACTACGTCATTGAAACCCACGAGACTTATCCGAAGAAGATGGTGTTCTCGGTGTTCGGCGAAGAGCGTTTGCAGCGTTTTAATATTCAGATTGGCCAGGAGGTGCTCGTGTTGTTCGACATCGACGCCCGCGAGTCCAACGGCCGTTGGTTCAACAGCATTCGCGCCTACGACGTGCGTCAGGTTGACCCCGCGCAATATGGCGCTGCCCCCGTGGCTCAGCCGGTTCAGGCTGCTCCCGCAGCCGCTCCTGCGACTGGTGTTGCGGAGCAGGCTCCGTTCCCGCCAGCACCCGAGGCTGCCGACGGCGGAAGCACCGACGACCTGCCTTTCTAAAAAAAAGAAATTGTCTAACAAGAAAAGTGGCGGAATCTACTTCCGCCACTTTTCTTATATTAATTAATGTGGGTGTGGGGTTATTTCACAACCATTTTCTTGCCGTTGCGGATAACGATGCCCTTGTAAGAGCCGTTGATACGCTGTCCGGCCACGTTGTAGAGCGCGTCGTCGGTGGCAGTCTGGGCCTTGATGTCGTTGATGCCGGTGGTGAACTGATCACCGTCGAGGATGAAGTCGGCGGTGTTCTTCATGCCGGTCTTGCTCATGTATTTCAGGATATAGCCGTAAACAAGTACCTCTTTTCCTTTGTTTTCAGGGTTGTCAACCACGTTGAGTGCTGCGCGCAGGTTGCCACTGGGCAACTGTACGGGAACGGTGGCAGACGCTTCGTCGTCGGCAGTGGCACCGAGGCCAATGTTGGTGGCTGATTCTTCGGAATAAGCTGTACCTTGGCCATTGAGTGCACCGGCGATAATGCCTTTCACCCAAACTTTTTCCTGGCCTTCGGCGGCATTCGTGTTTTCGGGCACGGCCATGTGCTTCACGTCTTCCACGGTGTAGGGATTCTCCTTCGAGCCGTCGCCCACGAATGTGTAGGTCTCTCCTCCGTCGTCTTCCTTAGTCTTTCCGTTGAGCGAATAGATGTAGCCTCCAGAAAGTTCGGGAGTCGTAGTTGCATCTTTTACATACTTCTGCAACTTAGCATAGACGATGACTTCATCGCCGCTCTCTATATATTCTGCATCGGTGATGTTCTTGTTCTCCAGGCCTTTCAGGCGGAAAGCGGTAAGGTTGCCGCCAGAAGTCGACATGATGAATGTGGCATTGCCGTTGTCGGTGCTAATTTCTGTAACCTCGCCAATAGTGCCTTGCACGTAGTACTGCTTTGAAGTGATGAAACCATCAGAGAAATTGTTGATGTATCCGAGAGCGTCGGCACCGGTCATTGGACTGTCTGCAGTTTTTCCTTTGGTAATGGCCTCCTCGGGGTCGGGTGTGCTGTCCTTGGTGACGCCGTTAACAGAATAGACATAGCCGTTGCTGACTTCGGGTGTGATGTCGCCTGTACTATTGTTCTTGTATTTTTGCAGGCTGCCGAATACAACAACTTCATCGCCCTGCTTGACGAATCCAGTGTTGGTAATGTTCTTGTTCTCAAGACCTTTTGTGTTGTAAGTTTGGAGAACGTCTGTTGAAGAAGCCGTTTCGCCAAAGTAGAACTGTGCATTGCTGCTGGAAATGCTCTTGATGGAGGTTACTACACCTTTTACATAATAAGTACCAGTGGCAGTTGCACCGTCAGCCAAAGCATTGATGATTTCCAACGCACGCGTTGCTGTAATGGCAGTTTCGGGTGTCTGACCTTCGGTCGGCGTGTCAGGCTCTTCTGCATCTTTTCCTGTTGCGATTGCTTGTATGCGCCAATGTCCGCTACCGGAAGGACGAGTAAATACGATTGTCTCAGCATCGCCAGACCACATGCCAGTTGAGGCGTTGTATGTACCTGTATTAACCACAGAGGCTTCAGTAGGCTTGTTTGCGCCATCATAAGTAATGAGAACTTTGGTAAGCGTACCGCTCTTTGCGGTAATCGTCATTGTTCCATCGCCATAGACGCGGATGCCAGAACCAGTGTCATAGTACTTGCCGTCGTTACCGCCACCTGCGAAAGTCACGGTGAAGTCGCCTCCGTCAAACGGGTCTGTGTACTGTTTGCCATTTTCCAGATTCAGATTTGCAAAAATGATGGATCCGGCAAATGCTGTCGAACAAAGCATGATTAACATGCTCAGTAATGAAAAGCGTAAAGTTTTGTTCATAATTTTTTTGTTGTTTGTTAAGTTATTAGTTAATGAATGATATACAGTGTGCAAAAGTAATAATTATTTGCTGAAAATCCAAGAAATGAAATGTTAAATATCGCATTTTCTTCACAAAAAATTTGCTACTATGAAATATTAGCCCTATATTTTCCGTATCTTTTTGATTTCGACCTTAACGAAATCATTTTTTGAGGTTGGTAGCATCCTGCGCCAACCTCTTTTTTTGTTAAAAATTTGGTAGTTTGACAAAAAAGCCTTATCTTTGCAGCCGTTATCACTATTTTTTAACTTCAAACATCAACAGAACGCCTATCGAAACATCATTTACTTAAGGAATCAAAAAACTTAAAGAAATGAAGAAATTGAATGATATGACTGACGAGCAGTTGGCCTTATCGTACATTGATGGTAACAATCGGGCGTTTGATTTGCTGTTGTCGCGCAATCAGTCGAAACTCTATTCCTACATCCTTTTTGTGGTTCACGACCGCAACAAGGCCGACGACGTGTTTCAGGAGACTTTCGTGAAGGTGATTATGAGGCTGCAGGCGGGCCAGTACACTGCCAGCGGCAAGTTCAGCGCGTGGATTATGCGCATTGCCCACAACGTGATTATGGACAACTATCGCGAGCAGCAGTGCGGCAGAATCGTGGAGCCGACGGCCGACAACGACCTCTCGAACCTCTGCGGCGACGATGTCTATGAGAGCAACATTGAATGCCAGTACGTAAATCAGCAGGTGATGGCCGACGTGCGCCGCATCATGGACAGCCTGCCTGAGCCGCAGCGCGAGGTGGTCTATATGCGCTACTATCAGCAGATGTCGTTCAAGGAGATTTCCGAGGTGACGAACGTCAGCATCAACACGGCGCTGGGCCGTATGCGCTATGCCATTCTGAACATGCGCCGTCTGGCTAAACAGCACAACATGGAACTTTCAGTTTTTCAATAGTTTCCAGCGGGTTCTGGGAATTGAAAATGTAGCTTCCGCTTACCAAGACGTCGGCTCCTGCGTCGATGAGTCGTGGCGCGGTTTCGGCTTGCACGCCGCCGTCAACTTCTATTAGAGCCCGGCTTCCCGTCTGTTGAATCAGTTCGCGAAGCCGCTTTACTTTCTGAATGCTGTTCTCGATGAATTTCTGGCCTCCGAATCCGGGATTCACGCTCATCAGAAGCACCATGTCGACCTCGCCGATGATGTCTTCGAGCATGTGGACGGGCGTTGACGGGTTGAGCGTCACGGCGGCTTTCATGCCCGTGGCGTGAATCTGCTGCACGGTGCGGTGCAGGTGGATGCAGGCCTCGTAGTGTACGTTCATCATCATGGCACCGAGTTTGGCCGTGCGCTCGATGAAC
>JAFUVC010000140.1 GCA_017483785.1 Prevotella sp. | reverse complement strand
GCCGGGTTGTCGTCGAGTTCCATCGCGATGCTCTCCTCAAACTCGGCCAAAGGCATCTCCAGCAACTTCACCTGCAACATCTGCTGCTGCGAAAGTCGCTGCTGCTGTTTCAGCTCTTGCTTCTGAGTTTGTATGAGTTTCTGTGCCACGATTTTTATTTTTTTGCAAAAATACGAAGAATATTTTGAACACGACTTTCTTGGCGATTTTTTAACAAAAAATCACATCGGAAAGGGGGAAACGGCTGCTTTGGGCAAGACGATGCAGATGGTTTTCAGGCGGACGTAGTTTTCCGAGAGATACATAAAACCGCCGAAAGGATTGTCGGTTCCCTGCGAGTTTTTGGCGATGTAGTAGCGCCGGCCGTTTTCGTCGCGGGCGATGCCGACGAGGGCCATCGTGTGGTCGTCGGTGGTCTGGTCGTGCTCAAATTCGCGCTGGCGCAACGTTTGGAGCGTATTGTCGCTCTGTTTTTTAAGTTCGGCCTCGTCCAAAACGTCCGCTAATCCGTCTTTAAACGAAAACCCCGACTCCGAAATGTCGCCTTCCCAACAAACGGGATGGCCTGCGAACAGGGCGCGGTCGATATGGGCCATCAGCGTGTCGAGCGGAACGTTCAGGAACGTGCTATTAAACTGATTATCAGGAACTTCCAGCGCGAAACGCTCGCCGTAAGGATGATGCGTGAACGACGTAAGCGCCTCGTATTCATCGTCGAGGCAGACGCTGCGACCGAACTCCGCCGACGTGTATTCCGCCCCGAGCATGTGGACGAATTGGGGAACAAAACCGAGTTTTTCGTCGAGCAGTTCGTCGAGTTGCCGCCGAAACTCGCTCGCGGCGATGTTTTTCTCTAATCCGTTGGAAATCAGTCGTTTAATGCGCTTTTCGAGTGCTTTCACGTCGGCCTGTTGGTAGGCGTGGTAATAATCGTAGGGCTGTGCGCCGTGGCGATGCAGCAAATGGAGGGCTGTCGTGGCCATTCCGCGATGGGAAAACGCCTCTGCGCCCTTTTTCTGCCGAAACGCTGCCTCCGCCTGCTCCTCCATGAAGCAGCGCGCAAGGAAAATCGGCGATAAATTCACCGAATCGCCCACCATGAGCCGCTCCGTTTCAATCGTGGCGAGCAGGGCGTAGACCCAGCACAAATCGCTGCTGCCCTGATTCTTCACGGGCGTGGTTTTCAGGCGAATCTCGTCGGAAAACGTATGGTGGGGTAGCGGCGGCCGTTGGGAGCACGATTCTATCGGCCCCACCAGAAATCCCAGCAGCAAAAACCGCCAGAAAACCTTGTTTTTTGAGATCATGAGTTTTTACATGTCATACGCTGCCCGTTCTGCGGCGGCAATGATGTCCTCGCGGCTCTGTTCACGGGCAGAAATGTCGCTCAAATCGAACTCCTCGGCCACTGTGGGAGCCATTTCCGCCTCCGTTTCATCTTCCACGGAAACATGGGGCTGGGAAACTTCTCCTTCAATCATCGGAACGGCCATTGTGGGCTCTTCCTCCATTTTGGTGCGATGGCTTTTTGCCGCAAAAATCTCGTCGATGAACTGCGGTTTCTGGCGCAACTGCTCGAGGGTCAGTTTCGCTGCTTTCTGGTGGCTCTCTTTTTTGCTGTAGCCCGTGGCCGAACAGCCGTTGACGCCCTCTATGACAACCTGACATTGGAACATGGGGCTGCCCTGATTGTCTTTTTGCTGGTCGAGCAGCCGAAATTCTGTCTGCACGCGGTTTTTCTGCGACCATTCCAAGAGTTTCGACTTGAAATTCACCTCTTTGTAGGCCACTTTGTCGAGATTGATCATCTGCTTGAGGATGCGCTTCTTCATGAACTTCATGCAGGCATTATAGCCTCGGTCGAGATAGATGGCTCCGACAAGTGCCTCAAATGCGTTTCCACCCACATAACTGTTGTGGGTTTTGTTCTGCGCAGCGGTCTTCATGAGGCCCTCGATGCCCATTTCTGCGGCCAATTTGCCCAGCGTTTCGCGCTGCACGAGTTTCGACCGCGTGTTGGTGAGAAATCCCTCGCGCTTGCCCGGAAAATGCTGATAAACGATGTCGCTCACGACGGAACAGAGAATGGCGTCGCCCAGAAATTCAAGTCGCTCGTTGTTGACGGGTTTCCCCTTTTCGTTGCGCTTGGCCACACTGCTGTGGAGCAAGGCCGTCTTGTAATAGTCCAGATGGCGCGGAAAGAAACCCAATATCTTGTAAAGTGACAAATAAAGCTCCTTATCCTTGCGGAATGGGAGCCTTATCCGTTCAATGAAATCGTTATTCAGCATATTTCTTGAATACGACACAGGCATTGTGACCGCCGAATCCGAAGGTGTTGCTGATGGCAGCCCGCACTTCGCGCTTCTGCGCCTTGTTAAACGTAAAATTGAGGTTGTAGTCAATTTCGGGGTCGAGGTCGTCGTCGGCATGGTTGATGGTCGGCGGAACGATGTCGTTTTTCACGGCCAGAAGCGCCACCATGGCCTCAATCGCACCGGCGGCTCCGAGCAGATGGCCCGTCATTGACTTCGTGGACGAGATGTTCAGTTTGTAGGCGGCTTCGCTGAAGACGTCCTTGATGGCTTTCATCTCGGAAATGTCGCCCACGTGGGTGCTCGTGCCGTGAACATTGATGTAGTCGATGTCCTCGGGCTTCAAGCCGGCATCGGCAAGGGCGTTTTCCATGACGAGTTTGGCTCCGAGACCTTCGGGATGGCTTGCCGTGATGTGGAAAGCGTCGCCGCTGAGGCCTTCGCCCACCATTTCGCCGTAAATCTTAGCGCCGCGAGCCTTGGCGTGCTCCAATTCCTCGAGAATCAGGCAGCCGGCACCCTCGGCCATGACGAATCCGTCGCGCGAGGCGCTGAACGGGCGACTGGCTCCTGCGGGGTCGTCGTTGCGCGTAGAAAGGGCGTGCATCGCGTTGAAACCGCCCACGCCACACATACAGATGGCGCTTTCGGCACCTCCGGCAAGAATGGCGTTGGCCTTGCCGAGACGAATCAGGTTGAATGCGTCGGCGAGGGCGTTGCTCGACGAGGCGCAGGCACTTGTCGTGGCGAAATTCGGGCCGTGGAAGCCAAAGTAGATGGAAATATGTCCGGCAGCGATGTCGCTGATCATTTTCGGAATGAAGAAAGGCGAGAATTTCGGGCCGTCTTCCATGTGCTGGCCGTAGTAGGTCACCTCGTCCTCAAACGTGCGGATGCCGCCGATGCCCACGCCATAGACCACGCCGATGCGGTTCTTATCGACCGTTTCGAGGTCCATGCCGCTGTCCTTGACGGCCTGCATGGCGGAAATCATGGCGATTTGCGTATAGCGGTCAATCTTGCGGGCTTCCTTGCGGTCAATCCATTCGTTGATGTCTAAATTCTTGATTTCACAGGCAAACTGAGTCTTGCACTTTGAACTATCAAACAATGTAATAGGCGCTGCGCCGCTCACGCCGTTGAGGAGGTTGTTCCACATTTCCTCCACCGAGTTTCCCACGGGCGTCACGGCACCAAGGCCTGTTACTACTACTCTTTTTAATTCCATGTTTTCAAAATTGAAGATTCAAGCAAATTGAAGGCCATAAAAAAATGAAGAATTGAAAAAGAGAATCCAGGATGAAGCCTGAACTTCAATTTTTCAATTCTTCAATCCTTCGAATCTTATTCTTACTTATTTCGCATTCTCCTGGATGTAAGCAATGGCATCGCCTACGGTGGAAATCTTCTCTGCCTTGTCGTCAGGGATAGAAATTCCGAACTCCTTCTCAAATTCCATAATCAGTTCTACGGTATCCAATGAATCAGCACCGAGATCGTTAGTGAAACTTGCTTCAGGCTTTACCTCTGCTTCGTCAACACCAAGTTTGTCTACGATAATAGCTTGTACTTTGCTTTCAATTTCTGACATAATTTTTAAATTTTAATTGGTTGATAAATGTTTTCTAATTCAGAATCGGGTGCAAAGGAACAAATTTTTATTCAAATACCCAAACTTTTTGCAAAAAAATGTGGTTTCTATTGCACAAACACCCGTATATTGTGCAATAATTTATCCATTAAAACCACGTAAGTTCAAT
>JAFUVC010000139.1 GCA_017483785.1 Prevotella sp. | reverse complement strand
TAACATCGACTTACAGAAGAACAAGATTCAGCTCTACTGCAACCAGGTGTTCGTCACCGACCAGGTGGAAGGCATCGTGCCTGAGTTCCTCACGCTGCTCCACGGCGTCATCGACTCGCCCGACATTCCTCTGAACGTCAGCCGCTCGTACTGGCAGAGCGACGCCAACTTGAAGAAAATCTCGACCTACATCACCAAGAAAGTGGCCGACCGCCTGAAGTCGATTTTCAACGAAAACCGCAAGGAATACGAGGAGAAATGGGACGATTTGAAGATTTTCATCAACTACGGAATGCTCACGCAAGACGATTTCTACGACCGCGCCAAGGACTTCGCCCTGCTCAAGGACGTTGACGGAAAATATTTTACCTTTGAGGAATACAAGACGCTCATCAAGGGCGAGCAGACCGACAAAAACGGCACGCTCGTCTATCTCTACGCCAACAACAAGGAGGAGCAGTTCAGCTACATCGAGACCGCCAAGCAGCGCGGCTACAGCGTGCTGCTCTTCGACGGACAACTCGACACGCCCGTGGCCCAGATGCTGGAGCAGAAACTTTCCCCTACGGGGGGAAACGGGAAAGGGGGCGTGCGTTTTACGCGCGTCGATGGCGACATCATCGACCGCCTCATCGTGAAGGAAGACGCGAAAAAGACCGAACTGACCGACGAGCAGACTGACAGTTTGTCACAGGTGTTCAAGTCGCAGATGCCGAAACTCGACAAGACCGAGTTCAACGTGGAAGTGCAGTCGCTGGGCGGGCAGATGCAGCCCGTCGTCATCACGCAGAGCGAATACATGCGCCGAATGAAGGACATGAGCCGCTTCCAGAGCGGAATGGGATTCTATGCGCAGATGCCAGACATGTACAGCATTGTGCTCAATGCCGACCACGAACTGGTGAAAAAGGTGCTTTCCGACACGGAAAATGCAACCTCGGAGGCCCTGAAGCCCATTCTCGCCGAGTTGAAAGGTCAGGAAGCCCGTCTGGCAGCCATCCGGCAGTCGCAAGACAAGAAAAAATACGACGAACTGACGCAGGAGGACAAAGACCTGAAAGCCGAGGCCGAGAAAGCCGTCAACGAGCAGAAAGACAAGAAAAACGGCGTTTTGGCCGACTATGCCGCCGGAAACAGCGTGGTGCATCAACTCATCGACCTCGCCCTGCTGCAAAACGGTATGCTGAAAGGTGCCGCGCTCGATGCGTTCCTGAAGCGGTCGGTAGAGATGATTAAGTAAAAAATGACGAACCAATTCTCAAGAACCGAGTTGCTGCTCGGCAAAGAAGCCATGAAACGGCTGCGTGCATCGCGTGTGGCCGTTTTTGGCATCGGGGGCGTGGGCGGCCACGTCGCCGAGGTGCTGGCGCGGAGTGGGGTGGGCGCGATTGCGCTCATCGACCCCGACAGCGTCAGCCTCTCGAACCTCAATCGGCAACTCGTGGCGCTGCACTCCACCGTCGGGCGGCTGAAAGTGGAGGTCATGGCCGAGCGCATCCGCGACATCAACCCCGACTGCCGTGTGCAGACGCACGCGCTGTTCTACCTGCCCGAGACGGCCGACGAAATCGACCTCGCGCAGTTCGACTACGTGGTGGACTGCATCGACACCGTGAAAGCGAAACTCGAGTTGATTCGCCGATGCCACCGCCTGCAAGTGCCGATCATCTGCTCGATGGGAGCCGCCAACAAACTCGACCCGACGGCGTTTCGCGTCAGCGACATCGCCCAGACCAGCATGGACCCGCTGGCTCGCGTCCTGCGGAAAAAGTTGCGCAAAGAGGGCATCGAGCATTTCCAAGTGGTCTATAGCGAGGAGCCGCCGCTCCATCCCGTCATTGACGACGAGGAAACGCAACGCGAGGCCGACGCGCTCGCAGCCAATGGTCGCCGCTCGCTGCCGGCCTCGTGTGCCTTCGTGCCTGCCGCCGCCGGACTGGTCATCGGGGGCGAAGTCGTGAAAAGGCTTGCGGGGGAGTAGGTTCCGATTCTATTCTACGATTATCACGGCTCTATTTTTTTTAGAACAACCCTGCGTCCTCCCCTGTCTGGACCCTCGTGGCGTATAACCCCTTTTGCCTGAAGTATATTCAAGTCCCGACGGATGGTTCTTGAATCAACGTTAAAGAGAATGGCAAGTGTTGCGGACGTTTCTAGGACATTTTCTAGGACATTTTCTAGGGCATTCCACTGTCCGGTTTCTATTAGACGATCCACGATTTTCCTTTGACGTTCAGATAATTGTGAGGATGATATGGTTCCTGTATTTTCTAGGACACCGATTTGTCCTCTATTCACATTATTCCTTTGGAATGTCACCCTAACGCCACCAAATGCTGACTCAATCTTGGGCAAAGGCAAGCCTGCGCCTTCGAAGCCCTCACGAATCTTCTTGTAGCCACGTCCCCATGCATCAATAAAACCTGCTTTGAAGAAAGCATAGGCAATGTTTCTGTTCCTTGGACGCGAAGAGTGCTGTCCCATCAGAGTTTCAGGCGTGTATCCGGCAGGCAATTCACCCTCGTTCCATATCTCGCAATAGTCATCCCATACTCGCATTTGGATGTGGACACCAGTATAGTCCTTATGAATGATGGCATTATAGATAATCTCACGCAACGCCTCTTCTGGCACCTCAAGTCTCTCAAT
>JAFUVC010000138.1 GCA_017483785.1 Prevotella sp. | reverse complement strand
TCGGCGGCCTCAACTTTTTCTTCGACAGCCTCTTTCACGTCGGCAACTTTTTCCTCTACGGCCTCGCAAGTGTCGCAGACAGCCTCCTGAACGGCTTCTTCGGCCTTCACTTCAACGTTTTCAACAGTCTCAGAAACGGTTTCCTCGACATTCTCTGCCATGTTTTTGATTTCCTCGGTATTCATAATTCTTACATTTTTATAAATCGTGCCTACTCCCTTTCAAGCGGTTCGGCGGTTTCTGCAACTTTTCTACGCCCCAAAGATAATCATTTTTTCGCAAAAAAGCAAAAGAATTTAAAAAACTTTCGTTTTTCAGCCCACTTCTATCAGGTTTTGTTTATCTTTGCATCAGAATCCTAACTAAAAACAGAAAATCATGGGCAGAGGAAAACGACAAGAAACTAAAGCGGCGAATGGCAAACAGCGCCGCCGAAACCTGAACAAAAACGATGTGGCACAGATGCTGCAAGAGATGTTTGCCGCCAGTCCGCAAAGCACGTTCAAACTGAAGGATATTTTCCGCGAACTGCGCCTCAACACCCATCCGCTGAAAATGCTCGCCATCGACTTGCTCGACGAGATGACGTGGGACGACTACCTCAAAAAAGAGGGCGACTCGGCCTTTCGGCTCAATCAGGGCGGACAGGTGCAGGAGGGACGGTTCGTGAGGAAGGCCAACGGCAAAAACTCCATCATTCCCGACGGCACCGACAAGCCTGTTTTCGTCTCGGAGCGCAATTCGCTCTGGGCGCAGAACGGCGACCGCGTGCGCTTCTCGTTCATGGCTCGCCGCCGAAACCACATCAAGGAGGCGCAGGTTCTGGAGGTTCTGCAGCGCGCCAAAGACACGTTTGTGGGCCAGTTGCGCGTGGACCGCGACATCGCTTTCCTCGTCATGCAAGACAACCTGATCGTGCAGGACGTGATTATCCCGAAAAACAAGTTGAAAGGCGGAAAAACCGACGACAAGGCCGTCGTGCGCATCACGCAGTGGCCCGACGCCGCCCATCGCAACATGGTGGGCGAAGTGGTCGATATTTTGGGCCGTCAGGGCGAAAACAACGCTGAAATGCACGCCATTTTGGCGCAATTCGGCCTGCCCTACAAGTATCCGAAGGAGGTGGAGGAGGCCGCCGCGAAGATTTCGGGCAAGGTGACGGCGAAAGACCTCGCCGAGCGCGAGGATTTCCGCGACGTGTGGACCTGCACCATCGACCCGCACGACGCCAAGGACTTCGACGACGCACTCTCGATTCGCAAACAGGGCAAGTTCTGGGAGGTCGGCGTGCATATCGCCGACGTCAGCCACTACGTCACCGAGGGCTCCATCATCGACAAGGAGGCGCAGAAACGCGCCACGTCGGTCTATCTCGTCGACCGCACGATTCCGATGCTGCCCGAACACCTCTGCAACTTCGTCTGTTCGCTGCGTCCCGACGAGGAAAAACTCTGCTACAGCGTCATCCTGCTCTTAGACGAAGACGCTCAGGTGCGAAATTTTCGCATCGTCCACACCGTCATCAAGTCGAACCGCCGCTATGCCTATGAAGAAGTGCAGGAACTGCTCGAGCAGAACGGCGTTGTCGACGGCACGGGCGAGCCCTCGCCGAACCTTTTTGACAGTGCGAAAAAACTGAATCCGCACAACCTCAAAGGCGAAAACGCCGAACAATTGCTCCTGCTCGATATGCTGGCGAAAAAACTGCGCGACGAACGCTTCAAAAACGGCGCAATGAGGTTCGAGAGCGAGGAACTGCACTTCGATGTCGACGAAAAAGGCCGTCCCACACGCGCCTATTTCAAGCGGCAGCGCGATGCCAACAAACTCATCGAGGAATTTATGCTCTTGGCCAACCGCACCGTAGCCGAGCACATCGGCAAGCCACAGCGCGGCAAAAAGGCGAAAACGCTGCCCTATCGCATCCACGAGAACCCCGATTTGAAAAAATTAGAGCAACTCAGCGAATTTGTCAAGCGGTTCGGCTATCGGCTGAAAACCGCCGGAACGATGGGGCAGACGTCCCGCTCACTGAACCAACTGATGGGCGATGTGGAGGGCAAACGCGAGCAAAAACTCATCCAGACCGTGGCCCTGCGCGCTATGATGAAAGCGAAATATTCCGTGCACAACATCGGCCATTTCGGCCTCGCCTTCCCCTACTACACCCATTTCACCTCGCCCATCCGCCGCTATCCCGACACGATGGTCCATCGCCTGCTCACGCGCTACGAACAAGGCGCAAAAGGTGCCAACGAGCGCTACTACGAGGATCAGTGCAAGCATTCCTCCGATATGGAGCAACTGGCTGCACAGGCCGAGCGCGAGTCCATCAAGTACAAGATGGTGGAATTTATGGGTGAGCACCTCGGCGAGGTCTACGATGCCCACATTTCGGGCATTATGTCGTTTGGAATCTATTGCGAAATCGACGAAAACCACTGCGAGGGCCTCGTTCCCATTCGCGACCTCGACGACGACTACTACGAGTTCGACGAGCAAAACTATCGCTTGGTGGGCCGTCGTCGCCGCCACGCCTATCAACTGGGCGACCCCATCCGCATCCGCGTGGCCTCGGCCAATCTCGAGAAGCGACAACTCGATTTCACCATTGAACCGTAGGTTTTCCGTCGCGAAATCTTCCTTACAAAACGAGGTGGATAGTCTGAAACTATCCACCTCTGTTATTTTTATGCGCGCACGTACGCGCGTGAGGAATCAAGAGTTTTATGCCTTTTCAGCCTCTTCCTTGATTTTGCGACCCATCACGCGGTAAGCGATGGGCGACGCGATGAAGATGGACGAAAGCGTTCCGAAGATAACACCGAGCGTCATCGCGAAGGCGAAGCCCTTGATGCTGCTGCCGCCGATGAACAGGATGCAGAGCAGCACGATGAGCGTCGAGAGCGACGTGTTGATGGTACGTGCCAGCGTCTGGTTGATGGAGTCGTTGAACACTTTCTGGATGTCCTGCTTCGGATGCAGTTTCAGGTTCTCACGGATGCGGTCGAACACCACCACCTTATCGTTAATCGAATAACCGATCACCGTCAGCACGGCACCGATAAACGTCTGGTCGACCTCGAGCGAGAACGGCATCACGTATTGCAAGAGCGAGAACAGGCCGATGACGGTCAGTGCGTCGAACACCAATGCCACCGTGGAACCCACCGAGAACGCCACATTGCGGAAGCGCAGCAGGATGTAGAGGAAGATGGCAATCAGGGCGATGAACACGCTGATGAAGGCTCCGTGAGTGATGTTTTTGGCAATCGACGGACCCACTTTCGTGGAACTGATGATCGAGCCGCCTTCGCGAATGTCGGGATTCTTGAACGAAGCCACGTCGGCCTGACTGACGAGTCCGGCCTTCTTCAGGCCTTCGTAGAGCATAGCCTCGGCCTCGTCGTCGACCGTTGCGCTGTTCGACTCAATCTTGTAGTTCGTGGACATACGAATGGTCTTGTTGTCGGTACCAAGGGCAAGCGCGCTCGTGTTGCAGCCCGGGAACGTTTCGGCGAGAATGCCGCGCACCTGCTCGGGCTCCACAGGATTCTCGAACTGGATGACGTAGTTGCGACCGCCCGTGAAGTCGATGCTGCGGCTCAGTCCCATCGTGGCGAGGCTGACAACAAACACGGCAATGGCTCCGAGAACCACCCAGCGTGTCGTCTTCCAAGCCGACATAAAGCGGAACTTCGTGTTTTGCAGCAAGTCTTTCGACAGCGGCGTGCAGAACGTCAGGCCGAGCCAGCGGTCTTTGTTCATCTGGTGCTCATACACGAGGCGAGTGAGGAACACTGCGGTGAAGAACGAGCAGATGATACCGATGATCCACGTCGTGGCGAAGCCGCGAATCGGACCCGTACCGAACATATAGAGGATGACACCCGTGATGATGGAGGTCAAGTTCGAGTCGAAAATAGCCGAGAAGGCATTGTCGTAACCGGCTGCAACGGCCTGTTTGATGCGTTTTCCGGCACGAAGTTCCTCCTTGATGCGCTCGTAGATGAGCACATTGGCATCCACCGCCGTACCGAGCGAGAGCACCATACCGGCGATACCGCTCATCGTCAGGGCAGCCTGGAACGAGGTCAATATTCCCAACGTGAAGAAAATATTCACGAGTAAGGCCAGATTAGCCATCATACCCGGAATGACATTATACATCAGCAGCATATAAATCATCAGCAGCACGAAGGCGATGACGAACGAGATGATACCCTGCTGAATGGACTGCGCGCCGAGCGTCGGACCCACCACTTCTTCCTGCACGATGCGTGCCGGAGCCGGCATACGACCAGACTTCAGCGTGTTGGCCAAGTCTTTCGTTTCTTCGATGGTGAAGTGGCCCGTAATCTGCGTGTTGCCACCCGAAATCTCGTTGAGCACGCGCGGAGCGGAGTAAACCACGCCGTCGAGCGTGATGGCCACGGCGCGGCCGATGTTGGCCTTCGTCATAGCGGCCCAGCGACGCGAACCCTCGGTGTTCATCGACATCGTGACCTGCGGAGCACCTGTGATGTGGTCGAACTCGTCCTTAGAGTCAACCACCACATCGCCCTCCAGCGGAGCGCGACCGTTGGTCGTCGTCACTTTCAAAGCGTAAAGTCCGAAAATATTTTTTGCGGAAAGACCGTCCTCAGCCTTGGCACTCCAAAGGAGTTTGCAGTCGGAGGGAATGATTTGCTTGGCAAGGTCGGAATAGATGATTTTGTTGACTTCGGCGGTGTCGCGCACACTGGCGTAGCCGACGAGTGCCAACGAACCCTGACCCGTGGTCTGCAACATGGCGAGCAGCGGATGGGCTTTCTTGGCTTCGGCCAACTGAGCCTCGTTGCCAGTGGCCACAGCGGCCTTTTCGTTGTCGTTTTTCACTTGGAACTTGGTTTCAGCCTTGGCCGTGTCGGTCTTGGCTTCGGCAACGGCGGGTTCCTCTGCCTTTACGGTGTCGGCCTTCGCCGTTGTGCCTTCGTTGGCCACGCGCGTATCGAGTTGCACGAGGAACGGGATGATTTCCTCGGCATTGTAGGTCTCCCAGAATTCGAGGTTGGCCGAACCCTGCAAGAGTTTACGCATACGCTCCGGCTCGCGGATACCCGGCATTTCCACCATAATGCGACCGTCCTGACCTTCGAGTTTCTGGATGTTGGGCTGACCCACACCGCACTTATCGATACGGGTGCGAACCACGTTGAACGAGTTGTCGATGGCGGCCTGCACTTCGGTGCGAAGGGCTTTCTCCACTTCCTTGTCGGTGCTCTGGGGCGAAACCTTGCCCTGCAACTGCTGCGTGGCGAAAATCTCGGCCAGACGACGCTCGCCAGCGTTCTTTTTCCATGCTTTCACGAACAGCGAGATGAAATCGTCTTGACTGGTTTCCTCCTCTTTCTTCGCCTCTTCCATCGACTTCACGAAAGTGGCGTCTTTCTTGTGGTCGGCCAACATATCGATGACGTCGGGAACAGAGATTTCCAGAATCACGTTCATACCACCTTTCAGGTCGAGGCCGAGGCCAATCTGCGTCTCCAGGCAGTTCTGATAGGTGTAGACACCCAGATACTTCACAGAATCTTTGTAGTCCTGCTGCTTAATCGGATCTTCTATCTTGGCGGCCTGCTTGTCGTAGTAACTCGTGGCTGCCGAGAAAGACAGGTAGAAGATACTTGCCAGCGTCAGTAAGACGGCTGTTACAATTACAATTCCTTTGTTTTGCATTTTTTTGTTGATTTTTTTATTTGATTTGTACTTATTTCCATTTTTAGCGCACAAAGTTACGCATTTTTTACCATTTACGGAAATTTACGGCCTTTATTTATTCATTTTTTAATGTTTCGACCGCTTTTTTCTCCGAAAACGGGCAAAATCGGGTGTAAAAATTCGTTATTTTTCCGTTTTCTTCAGCCTGCAAACGATGGGATAATGGTCGGAAAGGTCGTTTTTTGAGTCGACATAGCACGCATAAGGCGTCCAGTCGGCCGAGCAGAAAATGTGGTCGATGCGGACGTAGAAACGATTTTCATGATAACTGATGCCCAAGCCGTTGCCGCTCTCGCGGAAACAGTCGGTGAGCAGGCTGGCCATGGCGCGATGGCTGTGGGAAATGGGCGAGTCGTTGAAGTCGCCGCAGAGAATGATGCTTTTGTCTTGATGGCGCTGAAGATAGTTCATCAGCGAATCGACCTGAACGGCCCGTTTCAGGGTAGATTTCGAGAGTTTTTCGGCAATTTTCGTGGAGGCGATGGTCGCAGAGTCGCGCGAAAATTTTCCCTCGATGATTTTCTTGAAATCCTCGCTGTCGCCCGTCGTCAGCCGCGTAGAGGCCAGATGGTTGTTCACGACGATGACCGTATCGCCGCCGATATTG
>JAFUVC010000137.1 GCA_017483785.1 Prevotella sp. | reverse complement strand
GACCACGAATTCATCCAGACCGTGGCCGACCGCATCATTGAACTGACGCCGAGCGGAACCATCGACAAACTGATGGACTACGACGAATACATCTACGACGATGCCATCAAGGAGCAGAAAGCGAAGATGTATGGCATGGGGGATGAATGACGAATTGGCACGGAATTTGTTGAAGGCCGAATAGAACTAATCATCAAAAAAAACTATGGATAAAGAGAAAAATATTCCCATCGAAGACGGAAACGAAGAAGTCTTCGACGAAGCCCAGGCCGAGGAAACCGCCGGCGAAGAGGCTCAAAACGAGGAAAACACGGAGGAATCCGCAGAAAACAACGAGCAAAAAGACCCGCTCGACGGGGCACTCGACGAAATTTCCAAGTTGAAAGACCAACTCCTGCGCACCGTGGCAGAGTTTGAGAACTACAAGAAGCGCACACTCAAGGAGAAGGCCGAACTCATCCTGAACGGCGGCGAAAAGACCATTTCGGCCATCCTGCCAGTGCTCGACGACTTCGAGCGCGCCCTGGCCGACACTCACTCCGACGACCCGCAGGCCATCAAAGACGGCATGGAGCTGATTTTCAAGAAGTTCACCAAGATGCTCGAAGGTCTGGGCGTCCACAAAATCGAAACCGACGGACAAGACTTCGACGTTGACTTCCACGAGGCCGTGGCCATGGTTCCCGGCATGGGCGACGACAAGAAAGGCAAGGTCATCGACTGCGTTCAGACGGGCTACACGCTGAACGACAAGGTCATTCGTCACGCAAAAGTTGCAGTGGGACAATAAAAACTATGGCAAAAAGAGACTACTACGAGGTTCTGGGCGTCGGAAAGACCGCCTCGGACGACGAAATCAAGAAGGCTTACCGGCAGATTGCCATCAAATATCACCCCGACCGCAATCCCGACGACAAGAACGCCGAGGAGAAATTCAAGGAGGCGGCCGAGGCCTACAGCGTGCTCAGCGACCCGCAGAAGCGCCAGCAGTACGACCAGTTCGGCTTCGACGGCCCGGGCATGGGCGGATTCGGCGGCTTTGGCGGCGGCTTCTCGATGGACGACATTTTCTCCATGTTTGGCGACGTGTTCGGCGGACGTGGCGGGTTTGGCGGATTCGGAGGGTTCGGCGGTCGTCAGCGCGCACAGCATCGCGGTTCCGACCTGCGCCTGAAGGTTCGCCTTTCGTTGCAGGAAGTGGCCACGGGCGTCACCAAGAAATTCAAGCTGAAGAAAGACGTCGCCTGCCCCCACTGCCACGGCAGCGGCGCGGCCAACGGCAGTGGCAGCGAAACGTGTCCCATGTGTCACGGTCAGGGCTACACCGTCAGAACCGTGCGCTCCATCCTCGGCATGATGCAGACGCAGGGCGAGTGCCCCACGTGTCACGGCGAGGGAACCGTCATCAAGAACAAGTGTTCGGAATGTCGCGGCACAGGCATCGTGAAAGGCGAGGAAGTGGTTGAAATCAGCATTCCCGCAGGCGTTTCCGAAGGAATGGTGGTGAACGTGCCCGGAAAGGGCAACGCCGGCCAGCACAACGGAATCAACGGCAATATTCAGGTCTTCATCGAGGAGGAAAGGAACGACACCTTCATCCGCGACGGCCAAAACCTGCTCTACAACCTGCTGCTCGACTTCCCGACCGCCGCACTCGGTGGCGAGGTGGAGATTCCGACGCTCGGCGACAAGAAAAAGAAGGTGAAAATCGAGGCGGGCACGCAACCCGGCAAGACGCTCCGGCTGGAAGACGAAGGACTGCCCGCCGTGCAAGGCTACGGGCGAGGCAAGGGCGACATCATCGTGAACATCAGCGTGTATGTGCCGCAAACGCTCAACCGACAAGAGAAGGAAACACTTGAGCAACTGCGCCAGAGCGAGAACTTCCAAGGCGACGCCATGACGAAACGCTCCATTTTCGATAAATTCAAAAACTATTTCTCGTGAACTACGAGCAGACTTGCCAATATTTGTTCAGCCAGCTTCCGATGTTTGAACGGCAGGGAAGCAAGGGCTACAAGCCCGGCTTGCAGACCACCGAGGTGCTTGACGCCCATTACGGCCATCCGCATCGGCAATTCCAGACCATCCACGTGGCCGGAACCAACGGAAAAGGCTCCGTTTCGCACGCTCTGGCGCGAATTCTGCAAGATGCCGGCCTGCGCGTGGGACTTTACACGTCGCCCCACCTCGTGGATTTCCGCGAGCGCATCCGCGTGAATGGCGAGTATATTTCCAAGGAATATGTAGTCGATTTCGTGGCTGACTATCTTTTATGGCGTCAGGAGACAGAAACCTCTCCCAGCGAGGGAAGGCTGGAGGGGGCTCCATCATTCTTTGAACTGACCACCGCCCTCGCTTTCCGATATTTCGCCGACCAAAAGGTCGATGTCGCCGTGATTGAGGTCGGACTCGGCGGACGGCTCGACTCCACGAACATCATCACGCCCGTTCTGTCGGTCATCACCAATATTTCGCTCGACCACACGCAGTTTCTCGGCTCTACGCTGGCCGAGATTGCCGCCGAAAAGGCCGGAATCATCAAGCGCGGCGTTCCCGTCGTCATTGGCGAGACCACACCCGAAACCCGACCTGTCTTCGAGCAGAAAGCCCGTGAAATGAATGCGCCCATCGTCTTCGCCGAGGAGTTTGAAATGCCCACTCCCCTACCCGATTTCGAGTTGAAAGGCGCGTATCAGGAAAAAAATCTGCGAACGATTCTCTGCGCCGTCGCACAAATCAATTCAACACTCAACATTCAACATTCAACCCTCAACATTCAAAACCTCGGCCTCCTCGGACGCTGGCAGACGCTAAAAACCCGTCCGCTCGTCGTCTGCGACACCGGCCACAACACAGCCGCGTGGCAATATCTCGTGCCGCAGATTCAGGCACAGCCGTGTCGCCAGTTGCGCCTTGTTTTCGGCATGGTTGACGACAAAGACATCGACACCGTCCTTTCCATGCTGCCCAAAAACGCCATTTTCTACTTTACACAGGCCTCCACCCACCGCGCCATTCCCGCCGAGGTAGTAGCCGAAAAAGCCGCTGCCCACAACCTGCGGGGAGCGACCTTTCCCACCGTCAGCGAAGCCTATCAGCAGGCCCTCGCCGACGCCTCGCCCAACGATTTCATCTTCGTGGGCGGCAGCAGTTATCTCGTGGCCGACTTGCTGAGCAGCGAAACCGCATAAAAAACGGCGAAACTTTTGGCCGTTTCGCAATTTTATTCTATCTTTGCAAACGGAAATTATCAAAAACAGCAGAATATATGGCACTAACAAGAGAGCAGGCACTGGCACAATTCCAGAGAGCAAAACTACGGAAACGTGAGTGCATAGACAAGTTGGAGAAGACGATGAAAGCCGCCTACGAAAAGCAGACGGGAAAGACAGCCAATTACTTTTTCGCCTTATGAATCCTTTGTCTTTGCACCAAATCAACGCCTCTGTCCCCTATCAGGTGAAAAAAAGTACTGCAGAGGAGGGATTCTTTGAGACGGCAAGCAGTCCATGCGCAACCGACTATTCCAGTATTGGTTTGCCTCATACCGACATAAGGCTTTGTTTACGATGATGTCCTCTTCCGTGGTCGATGCCGACGGCATAGTTAATTATGCCACGATGATTCTTCGTAACGACAATCCCCGATTTGCTCAGGTAGTGGAAGAATACACGCAATCAATACAACTGCTCAGCCAAAAACCAGAATAGTATTTAGAGACCTCTAAGCAACCACAAACAATGAAAAATACATAGAGATAAACCGTTGTATATCAACTACTTTTAGATTTTAACACTTCGGACTTGCTTTTTGGTGGTTCTCAAAAATCCGCTTACCTTTGCAACGCATTTCTACCGCGGAGAATTTTGAGGGCTTTTATTTTGCCATCTCGTGGACAATGTTGACAAAGGTTGACAAAAGTGTACAACGGTTGACTGATGAACGAGAGTGAAAAGATCAAGGAAGTGACCTCATTTGAAGAACGCATCATCG
>JAFUVC010000136.1 GCA_017483785.1 Prevotella sp. | reverse complement strand
ACGTGCTGGTTCTCGGCGGTCGATTCGAAACCGACGGCCTGCGTATGTTTTGGCGCAAGCAACACGTCATGGAGTCTGAGGAGGCTGTGGTTTGGTTTGACAGCTATGGCAAGTTCGACCACTGCTGGGATGCCATCGTCGTTAAGGGCTTCCGCCGCTGCGAGCTGACCCTCAGTGGCGGACGACGCATCGTGGTCTATGACATGCACATGGATGCCAGTACCGACCTCGACGAAACCCTCGGCAACGACGGGGGAGACATTGATGCCCGTCGCAGCCAATGGAAACAACTGCGAGAAGAAGTGCTGGCGCATCTCGATGAGCGGCCCGTCATCCTCTTAGGCGACATGAACAGTCTCTATCCCCGCGACAGCATTCAGGCGCTCTTCATCGACCCTATCAATGCTACAGGCCATCATCGTGTTTCAGACACCTGGGTGGAATATGAACTCGGGGGGCGGTATCCCGCCGTTGGCTCCGGAGACCGTCATGTGGCTTATGCCAATGGCGAGGTGCTCGACAAGATTCTCTATATCAATCCTGTCGTCGGCTCTCGTCTGAAGTTGGAATCACACCGTCTGGAGACCGACTATACCTATGATGACGGCACTCCCATGGGTGACCATTACCCCGTGTCGGCCACCTTCAGTTTCGTCGATGAACCGTCTTCCGGCATCAGCAGTCTTCAGCCAGTCAGTGAGTCCGAGTCCTATTCCGTTGAAGGGCACCGTCGGTTCTGCCTTCAGCGTGGCTTGAACATTGTCCGTACAGCCGATGGCAGGGTGCGGAAGGTTGTGAAGAAATAGGAAATTCGTCTGGGACAAGGCCGGCCTGATGATTCGTGCGAGAGCTGCGAGCTGAAAGACCTTGCATTATTTCCGCAACGTCACCTCCATCCGCCCGATGAAAATGCCGTGTTTGCCGTTTTGGTCAACGGGCACTTTCCGCCCGTCGAGGTCGGTGATGTAGTGCAGTTCCTTGAAATAGGTGTGGGAATGGCCGCCCAGCACGAGGTCGATGCCGCGCGTCTTGGCGATGGCGCTGTTGTCGCACTCGGGCCATCCGGCGCGCTTCTCGGGCGGAGTCGTGTCCCATCCGAGGTGCGAAATGCAGATAATCAGGTCGCATTTCTTTTTCTTCAGGATTTTCACCATTTCGTTGGCGCAGGTGGCCGGGTCGAGGTATTTCACGCCCTCGTAGTTCTTCTGCGCGACGAGTCCGTTCATCTCGGGAGCCAGCCCGAAAACGCCGATTTTCAGGCCGTTTCGACGAATGATGACGTAGCGCTTCACCACGTCTTCGGCCACCGTGCCCGTGAAATCGTAGTTCGAACAGACGATGGGGAAATTTGCCATGCGAAACAGCCGCGCCATGTTCTCCAGCCCGAAGTCGAACTCGTGGTTGCCGATGGTGGCGGCATCGATGCCCATCTGGTTCATCAGCCCGATTTCCACGTCGCCCTTGAACAGCGTGTAGTAGGGCGACCCCTGGCTGAAATCGCCGCTGTCGAAGAGCAGCAAGTCGGGGTTTTTCTGCCGCTCTTCGTTGAGCATGGCAATGCGGCGCAGATAGCCACCGCGGTCGGCCAGCATCGTGTCGGCGAGGTTCTTGCCGAGCGGCATGATGCAACTGTGGGTGTCGTTGGAATGCAGGATGAGCAGGCTTTTCTGCTTCTTGGCCGATGCCGTCAGGCAAAGTGCCGAAACGACGAGCAGCGTGAGGATTTTTCTGGAAATATTCATAATTCTTCTATTTTACTATTTTACGATTTCACAATTTGATGATTTACGATTTCACAATTTGACGATTTACGATTTTACGATTTGGAAAGGGGCTTATTCCAGTACGACTCTGCCCTCGAGTTGGCTGTCGATGAGGCGACCTTTGGCCGTTTCCGACAGGAAATAGTCTCTGATGATGAAGCGCACGTTGTTCGTTACGTCTTGCGGCGACACCACGTCGGTGCCCGACTTGAAGGCCAGCAGGCCGTCGTTGCCCTGCGCCAGATAGTCGAGCGTGGCCACGCGATAGGTGCCCTGCGGGTCGATTTCCTGCCCGTGAAGCCGTGCGGAAACCAGTTTCCGGTCGGAAATGCGCAGTTCCGTGCCGTGGCTGATGCCTTCGCCGCCCCGACTTGCCATCTGGGCGAACAATTCGAGCAGTTTTTCGCCCGTGAGCGTCAGGAAGCAGATTTTGTTCTCAAACGGCGCCATATCGACGATGTTTCCCCATGTGATTTCTCCCTCGGCCAATGCTGCGCGGATTCCGCCCATGTTATAGACACCGAGGTCGGGTTTCTCGCCAAACGGCTTGCTGCCCCAGACGAGAATGTCGGCCATCAGGTTCGACAGTTCGCTCTCAGGCCGGTTGGTAGCCATGTATTTCGCCGCTTTTCCAACGACGGGCTTCATGATTGAGTCCACTTCGTGCTGATAGGGCGCGATGAAACGCTGTGCGCCAGCGTCGGGCTGCCGGTCGAAGCGGCTGTCAACGAGGATTCGGCTGCGTTCAATGCCCGTCATGTGGTAGCGGGTGGCGCAAGACTGACTCAGTCCAAGCACCAGCAACGACGCTGCGGCTGTCTTGGACACATGGTGTAAGTTCAGGTGTTTCATATTCATGATGTTTTTTGATTTTGGGTACAAAGATAGTGAAAAATTGGCATAAATTGAACGCGAGGATTAAAAAAACGGCAAAAATTTTTGTAGTTCCCATTTTTTTCGTAATTTTGCACCCGCTTTCGGCGTAACCGCTGGCCGTGGAAGAGTCGCGGGCCATGTTGCGCAGGAACGACAAACAACTTTAATTCATATTTAAGAAAATGAAGACAGATTTGATCAAAGTTGCTGAAGAAGCATTTGCAACCGGCAAGGAGTTTCCTAAGTTTGGTCCTGGAGACACCATTACTGTCGCTTACAAAATTGTCGAGGGCTCCAAAGAGCGTATTCAGCTTTACCGTGGCGTGGTGATTTCCATTTCGGGTCACGGACAAAAGAAACGTTTCACCGTCCGCAAGATGTCGGGCACAGTGGGTGTTGAGCGTATCTTCCCCATCGAGTCGCCGAACATCGAGTCGATTGAAGTGAACAAATACGGTAAGGTTCGCCGTGCGAAACTCTACTACCTGCGCGGTCTTACCGGTAAGGCTGCTCGCATCAAGGAGAAGCGTATGGTTGCGAAGAAGGAGTCTTAATCCTGATTGGCACAACACTGAAAAAAATAGATGGCGCATCACGTTGGTGATGCGCCATCTGTTTTGTCTGTGATGAAATTTATTGGCAGACCTTGACAATGCGGCCGTCGGCCTGCTTCACGATGTAGATCTGGCCCTGTCGGGGCGTGGCAACCTTCATTCCGCTCAGGTTGTAGTAGGCATTGGCCGAGGTCGTTTCGCTCGGGTTCACTTCGTCGATGCCCGTACTTACCTTGAAGTTCACGGTATAGGTGCTTGAGGTCAGCAGGTCGGCAGAGATGACGGTGATGACGGCGCTCTTGCCGTTTTCGTCTTCCTTGAGGCTCTTCAGCACATAGGGAGCCTTGGCGTCGGTCTCGACTTCGAAGTCGTCGAGGTCCACTTCCTCGTTGAGTTCATATTCAAACTTGTCGGGGGCGAATCCGTCAACCACCGACAGCGATGTGACTCCGCCGTTATAGACCAGTGTCAGGTCGTCAACCAGCACTTCGTCGCCGTCGCTGCCCTGTCCGGCGTCGGCATTGGTCGAGATGGTGATGAGGATGGCCTTGGGTTCGACATTGTTCGTGGTATATTCAAAAGGTATGCTGATGCGCTTCCACTGCCCGTTGGTCACTGCAATGGTGTTGTTCTTGGCCTTGGCCACCACGTTGGTGTAAGTCTTGTCCTCGGGGTCCTGATAGCGGGTTCCGTCGGTGATGATGGCGCTCACGGTGGCGTAGGGGTGGGCAGCATTTGTCTTGCCCTGCTTGAACTGCATCCAGAGCACCAGCGAGTCGGGGCGACTGGTGAGCGACACGTAGAAGGGGTCGCCGTTGCCGTCAACGTCTTCGCTGCTGATGTCCATGTAGGCATGGTTGTCTGTATGGGATGCCGACATGTTTCCCGCATTCATGCGGCCCGTCGTCATAGTGCCGTTGGCAATGATGGTGCCAAAAAACTTTGAGGTGGAGAAAATACGGGCGCAGGAAGTGCCGTTGCGGCCATCTTCCGATTTTGAGATATGATTACCGGCAGATCCTGCCAGCCAGCCTGTGCCGCTTTCAAACGAGTGCCATGCGTTGGGCTCTACGTAACTGCCGCTCGATGTGTGCCAGTCCTCGAATCCGCCGTTGGGGATGTGGAGGCCTGAGCCGAAGTGCACTTCAATCATCTGTTCCAGCGAAGACATCAGGTCGAGTGTGATGAGCGCGTGCATCTTGTCGCCTTCGATGACTGCCGTCAGGTTCACGGGCAGTTGGCCCAGCATCGGGCCCATCCAGAAGTTTACGCCCTCGGCGTCGCCCGCAGTCACGTTGATGTCCTGGCTGGCGCGCAGGAAGATGGCGTCGCCCGACTGCTCGGGTGCGATTCCCTTCACCTCCACGTTGCCCACAGCCATGGGCTGGTCGCCGCTCATCAGAATAAAGTTCTTGAGGTTCAGATTATACAGGTCGCCGTCTTCCGTGACGGAGATGGTAGCCTGCTGTTCTGCCCCCATTCCATTGACTTTCACCACCAGTTTGTCGGTGTAGTCGGTTGCCTGTGCCGTCAGCGCGGCAAAGGCCATGATTAAAAAAGTAAAGAATTTGTTCATAGTTTGTTATTTTAAAAATGATATGTTATTTGTCATGATATGATTGGCTGCTTGAGCGTGAAGTAATTTTTGCGGTGCAAAGGTAAGAAAATTTCTTTATGAAACGAAAAAACCAGTTATTTTTTTGTAGTTTTCTGCTGATTATTTGACCTAAATCCATGAAAAAATAGTAAATTTGCAACCAGAAACAATCATCAAGTGAAAGCAAATGAAAGAATTGGAGTTGAAATACGGTTGCAATCCGAATCAGAAATCGTCGCGAATCTATATGGAAAATGGCTCGCTGCCCGTCGAGGTGCTCAGCGGAAGGCCGGGCTACATCAATTTCTTGGACGCGCTGAATGCGTGGCAGTTGGTGCGCGAATTGCGCGAGGCAACGGGATTGCCTGCCGCAGCGTCGTTTAAGCATGTCTCGCCTGCCGGAGCGGCGGTGGGACTGCCCCTGAGCGACACGCTGAAGCGGATTTACTTCGTCGATGACATTGCGGGGCTGGACGATTCGCCTGTGGCGTGTGCCTACGCGCGAGCCCGGGGAGCCGACCGGATGTCGTCGTATGGCGATTTCATTGCGCTTTCCGACACGTGCGACCAGCCGACGGCACTCATCATCAAGCGCGAGGTGAGCGACGGCGTGATTGCCCCCGATTTCACGCCCGAGGCGCTCGAAATCCTGAAAGAAAAGCGCAAGGGGACGTACAACGTCTTGCGCATGGATGCGTCGTACAGGCCCGAGCCGCTCGAGCGAAAGCAGGTTTTCGGCATCACGTTTGAGCAGGGTCGCAACGAAATCAGGCTCGACGACCCGTCGCTTTTTGAAAACATTCCCACGAAAAACAAGATTTTCACGCCCGAGGCACGTCGCGACCTGCTGGTGAGCCTCATTACGCTGAAATACACGCAGTCGAACAGCGTCTGCTACGCGAAAGACGGGCAGGCCATCGGCATCGGCGCCGGACAGCAGAGCCGCATCCATTGCACGCGACTCGCAGGCCAGAAGGCCGACATCTGGTGGCTCCGCCAGCATCCGAAAGTGATGGCGCTGCCTTTCGTCGAGGGTATTCGCCGTGCCGACCGCGACAACACGATTGACATTTACATCGGCGACGACTGCGACGACGTGCTGGCCGACGGCGAATGGCAGAAGTTCTTCACGGAGCGGCCCGAACCGCTGTCGTGCGAGGAAAAACGCGCGTGGATTGCGCAGAACAAGGGCGTGAGCCTCGGCTCGGATGCGTTTTTCCCGTTTGGCGACAACATTGAGCGCGCCCACAAGAGCGGTGTGGAATTTATTGCGCAGGCAGGCGGCTCCGTCCGCGACGACCACGTCATCATGACTTGCGACAAATACGGCATCGCCATGACGTTCACGGGCGTCAGGCTATTTCATCATTGAAGATGCAAATCGTGGCCCATGCGCTCCTGCTTCGTCTTTAGATAGCGGTAGTCGTAGGGCGTGGGCGTGATTTCGATGGGAATATTCTCGACGATTTGCAGTCCGTAGGCTTCGAGGCCGACGCGCTTCGTCGGATTGTTGGTCATGAGCCTCATTTTGTGGACTCCGAGGTGGCGCAGCATCTGCGCTCCGCAGCCGTATTCGCGCTCGTCGGGCTTGAAACCGAGGTGAACGTTGGCCTCGACCGTGTCGAGTCCCTCTTCCTGCAACTTGTAAGCCGCAATTTTATTCATCAATCCGATGCCGCGACCTTCCTGCTGCATGTAAATCAGCACGCCCTTGCCCTCTTTTTCAATCATCTGGAGCGAGCGGTGGAGTTGTTCGCCGCAGTCGCAGCGCATGGAGCCGAGGATGTCGCCCGTTGCGCACGAGGAATGCACGCGCACGAGAATCGGCTCGTTTTCCTTCCAGTCGCCCTTGATGAGTGCGAAATGTTCCAGTCCGTTGCTTTTCTGGCGGAAGGGAATCAGCCTGAAATGGCCGTATTGCGTGGGCATGTCGGCCTCGTTGCCGACCTCGATGAGCGATTCGCGCTGCAGTCGGTAGGCAATCATGTCGTGGATGGAGATGATTTTCATGTCCCATTCCTTCGCCATGACCATCAGTTCGGGCAGTCGGGCCATGGTGCCGTCTTCGTTCATGATTTCCATGAGCGCGCCGGCGGGATAGAGTCCGGCCAGCCGACAGAGGTCCACGGCGGCCTCGGTGTGGCCCGAGCGTCGCAAAACGCCGTTGTCCTGCGCGTAGAGCGGGTTGATGTGGCCCGGTCGGCCGAAGGTTTGCGGGGTTGAGGTCGGGTCGGCCAGCGCGCGGATGGTGGCGGCGCGGTCGTAGATGGAAACGCCCGTCGAGCAGCCTTCGAGTTTGTCGATGGTGACGGTGAATGGCGTGCCCAGCACCGACGTGTTGTCTTGCACCTGATGGGGCAGGTCGAGTTCGCGGCAACGGCTCAGCGTGATGGGTGCGCAGAGCACGCCACGCGCGTTTTTCAGCATGAAATTGACCATTTCGGGTGTGATTTTCTCGGCGGCACAGATGAGGTCGCCCTCGTTTTCGCGGTCCTCGTCGTCAACCACGATGACGAATTTTCCTGCGCGAAAGTCTTCAATGGCCTCTTCGATGGTATTCAGTTTGAATCGTTCCATGGGTTTATACCTTATTTTATTTATATGCGTTGTTTTTGTCTTTTGGCTTCTACCTCTCTGATGAGTTCCTCGATGAAGGTCATGTGCTCCAAGTCGGCCAGCGTGACGGGTGCAGGCGGTGCATATTCCGCGATGCGGTTCACCATTTCGCGGTTGGTTTCCGTGATTTTGCCCAGGTCTTTACGCAGCCTGAGCCTGAAGCGGCACATGCGCAGGTAGAAGAACAGGCCGAGCGGCAGAATGAGTCCCGTGACGATGTTCAGCCACTTCTGGCGGAACGGGCGCGTGTGGGCGCGCGTCGCCACGATGGGATATTGGTTCAGCAGGCTGATGATTTGGCGGTCTTTGCTGTTGCTCAGGTCGTCGATGGTATCTTCCAGTTTCTCGACAATCTGCTCGATGGTCTGGTCGTCGCCCGGACGGAAAAACACCTTGACGGGGTTGGGCAGGTGGAGCAGTTTGTGCTCGGCGCTGTATTGCTTGATGTCTTCGTTGATTTGCAGCAGATAGCACGAATCGACGGAGTAAATCGGGTCTTCGATGATGACTTCCTTGCTGTTGACGTGGCGGTGGAGCCGCAGTCCGAGCATCCGGCGGAAGAGCGTGCGGTAGGCGTCCATGTTGAACACGGCCGAGTCGTTGTTGGCCTTGTAGGTGAAAAACACGGCGAGCGGCGCCAGTACGGCGGTGGCCAGCAGTTTTCCGAACCAGACGCCCCACGCACCCGACTTCGCCATCTGCGTGCCCGTGTAGTCGAGGATGAAGAAGACGATGAACACGAACACCGACACGATGACGGGGAAGCCGAGGCCGCCTTTTCGGATGATGGCGCCCAGCGAGGCTCCTATGAAGAAGAAAATCAGACACGACAGGGCCAGCGTGAACTTGTTGATGGCCTCGAGTTCGTGAAGTCGGATTTCGCGGTCGCCGTCTTTGGTTATCATCTGGTTGAAACTCAGTTCGCTCAGGTGGGTCTGCACCTGACTCTGCGCAAGGTTGACGGCCCGCTGTTTCCGCTCTTCCGAGAGCCGGTTGAAGAGCGTGTCGGGGTTCATTTCCGCCTTCTGTGCACGCTTTTGAGCCGTCAGCGAGTCGCGGTGCGACAGTGTTCGCGCCGAGAAGTAGCGTTTCTGCGCCGACGTGTAGAACTCGCGGCCAATGCTGTCGTAGGCCTGCGAGAGCGAGTCGCGGTCGTGCAGAATCTGTGACAGTCCCTTGTTGCGCGCGTCGCCTGAAATCAGCGCGGCGTCGGTCATGTTGAAGTCGCCGTCGTAGTCGAGCAGCAGCACCTTGGTGACGAACGTCTGTCGCTGGTAGGGAACCGTGGCCGTGCCGCCGAGTTGCTGCGACTGCATGTTCTCTAACCACTCGCCGCTCCACAAACTGAGCCGCAAGTGCTGTTTGTCGGCGGTCGATTGCAGCATACCCGAGTCGGCGAGGATAATCTGCTGGTCTTCCCAACTGGCCGTGCGCCTGTAAATCATGATTCCGTAGAGTTTGCCTGTCTCCATGTCCTTTTTCTGCACATAGATGTTGCTGCCGGGGATTCCGCCGTAGAAAATGCCCTCTGGAATCTCCATTTCGGGGCTTTTCTGCTTCATCGAGATGAGCAGTTGCATCATTTTCAGGTTGGCAGCCGGCGCAATGTAGTTTTGGAAATAGAACGAGCAGACCGTCGTCAGCACCGCCACCACGATGAGCGAGCGCATGGCCTGCATCAGCGAGATTCCGGCGGCCTTGATGGCTGTCAGTTCGCTGCTTTCGCCGAGGTTTCCAAACGTGATGAGCGACGAGAGCAGCAGCGTCAGCGGAAGGGCTTGCGGAACAAGCGACAGGCCCATATACCAGAAAAACTGCGCCATGATTTCCATCGAGATGCCCTTGCCGATGAGTTCCTCGACATAGCGCCACAGAAATTGCATCATCAGCACGAACTGGCAGATGAAGAACGTGGCCACGAACAGCAGCATGAACTGCCGCACCATGAACGAATCGAGTTTCTTGATGCCCCGCATGGCTTAAAGTCCGCTTGACTGATGAAGGCGTTCCAGATTGTCGTTCCAGAGGTCTCTCATGCTGTCGAGGTCGTCTTCAACGGCAAAGTCGGTGATGAGCAGCATATAGTCGTCGGTGAGTTCGTTGTACTCCATCCGCAATTCCAGATAGGCCTCGGGGTCGGGGTCGTCGTGCCAGTGCATCCGCAGATAGCTCTGCTTCACCTGCTTGGTGATTTCGGCCTTTCTGATTTCGTGGTTTCTCCACGTCTCGCCCCAGACGAGCGTCAGCGTCGTCCCGTCGAGCGTCACCTCGTCGGCAATCCATCGTGCGAGCCCTTCTGGCGTGCTGATGAGTTGCCAGATAATCGTGGGCGAGTTCGAACGTAATTCGTGCTCAATATGTATGATTTGCTTCTTCATGATATTCGCATTTTTTCTTGTTTGCATAAGCATTTGTATTTTCTTTGCTTGCAAAAATACTGCTTTTTTCTCAAATACGAATAAAAATCGGCGGATTTTTTTGGCAGATTGAAAACTTTGTATTACCTTTGCACCGCATTTTAAGGAAAGGCTTGTTTCAAACACCTTTATTTTAGGATGTTTTCATACGCTAAGTGGAGGCGGGATAGCTCAGTTGGTTAGAGCGTCGGATTCATAATCCGGAGGTCGAGGGTTCGGGTCCCTCTCCCGCTACACAGTGGAATTAAAAACGAGGTTTTTGGTTCAAATTTTTGAAAATCCAATATTTTTTTGAAAATCCCATTT
>JAFUVC010000135.1 GCA_017483785.1 Prevotella sp. | reverse complement strand
TGTTGACAGGGCTGATGCAGACAAGGAGCACATGGGGCTTACTACTTGGGAGAATGCACCTGACGGAAAGATTGTAAAGACTGACGTGTCAATTGCCAAGAACTATCTGAAGCAGATGGAACTGGAGGATATGGGGCGTATTGTTACGGCAGTGCTGGAGTTTGCAGAAAGCCGAGCCAAACGCCATATCCCCATGACGATGGAGGACTGGGCTAAACGTATTGATGCCTATTTGAGCAGTGATGAGCGGCCTTTGCTTGACGATGCAGGCAGTGTCAGCCATGAAGAGGCCGTGCTACATGCTGAAACGGAATTTGAAAAGTATCGAATAGTGCAAGACCGTCTGTTCCAAAGCGACTTTGACAAATATCTGGGTGAACTGCCTTTTGATGGAGAATGATGTTATAATTAAATTAAGGAGAAGAATAATTGAAAAATATTTCGTAATTTTGCAGAAAAATTGAATTTATACAACATTAAAATTGCAAGAAACCAAAAGCAATTATATAGATGGAAGCAAAATATGAAATGATTCCTGCAAAGGAAAAACTTGCCAATGCAGTGCAAATCATAAAGGGGGCAATTCTGCGCAGCCAGCAGCGGGCGCTGGGAACTGTGAACCAAGAACAACTGGCTCTGTATTATGGTATCGGCAGGTATATCTCTGCCAATACCCGGACAAAGAACTGGGGAAAGGGCTTTATTGAAGGAATCTGCGAACAATTGCGAAAGGAACTGCCTGGTCTGCGTGGCTTTTCCGCTCGTAACCTAAGGAATATGCGAACCTTCTACGAAGAATGGCAAGCCCTTGAAAGTCCTAATTTGGCAGTTCAAACTGCCAAATTGGAGAATGACAAACAAAAATCGTTCATTGAAACCAACAGGGATTCTAATTTGGCAGTTCCGACTGCCGAAATACAAGGTAAGGATGAAATCCGTCAGTTGCAACTGACGATTTCGCCAGATTTCCCTATTGCAGAATTTTTCAGTATCAGTTTTACCCATCATACGGCGATTCTATCAAACGTAAAATCGTATGAGGAGCGCAAGTTCTATATCCAATTCGCTGCCGACAACAAAGTGAAGTGCGAAGATTTGGAACAACTGATGAAAGATGATTTATACTATCACCAAGGATCATTGCCAAACAACTTTAGGCGTACCATCCCAGACCAACTGCAAGCCTATCGTGCCATTACGATGTTTAAGGATGAATATCTGTTAGACTACATCAATACGGAAGAGTTGTTTATCCGTGACAAGGACCGCGATGAAAGGGTGATAGAACAGAGCATCATCAACAATGTGAAGGACTTCATCATGACCTTTGGTCGTGACTTCGCGTTTGTTGGCAACCAATATCATTTGGAAAAATTCGGCGTTGAGCAATTCCCAGATTTGCTGTTTTTCAACAGAGAACTATCCGCTCTCGTATGCGTGGAACTCAAAGACGGGCCTTTCAAAACCGCCTATCTTGGACAGTTGGCCGGCTATTTGCGCATCCTTGATGATGAGGTTCGCAAACCTAACGAAAATCCTTCTATAGGAATTATCTTATGCAAAAGTGCAAACAAGAAGTTTGTGGAATATGTCATCCAAGACTACGACAAGCCTATGGGTGTCGCGACATACAAGACTTCGGCTGACATGGATGACAGACTGAAGAAACTGCTCCCACCCGTAGAAGATTTAGAGAAGTTGCTGTAAAACGACGGCATTTCTAAAAAATATTTCGTAATTTTGCAGAAAATTTGAATGGAAAACTAAGAAATGAAGGATATGAAAAGAAATTTTGCAAAGATTTTGACGGGCGCGACAGCCTTTTCTGCCGTGCTGGCGATGAGTTCCTGCACCGACAACCGGTTTACCGTGAGCGGAGAGATTACCGAGGCGAAGGATTCGGTGCTTTATTTGGAAAATATGAGCCTGAGCGGACCGGTGAAGGTGGACAGCGCGACGCTCGGCGAGAGCGGTGCGTTTTCGTTCAGCCAGAAAGCCCCCGACGCGCCGGAGTTCTACCGCCTGCGCATTGCGAACCAAATCATCAACATTGCGGTGGACTCCACCGAGCAGATTGAGGTGAAGGCGCAGTTCCCGACCATGTCGGGCGTGTACGACGTGACGGGCTCGGAGGAGTGCGCCAAAGTGAAGGAACTGGCCCTGCTGCAGATGGGTTTGCAGCGGCAAGTTGACGACATCGTGAGGGCGCCGATGCTGGGCGTGAACGCTGTCAGAGACAGCGTGGAAAGGGTTCTTGAGCAGTACAAGACGCAGGTGAAGGAGCAGTATATTTTCAAGGAGCCGATGCGCGCCTATGCCTACTACGCCCTGTTCCAGACGGTGCGCCTCGGGCAGGCGGAGTCGCTCATCTTCAATCCGCGCTCCGACGAGCAAGACGTGAAGGTGTTCGCAGCCGTGGCAACGTCGTGGGACGCCTATTATCCCGACGCTGAGCGCGGAAAGAACCTGCACAACATCGCCATCGAGGGCATGAAGAACGTGCGCATCGTGCAACAGCAGCAGTTGGACAACATCGACCCCGACAAAATCAACGTTTCTAACGTCATCGACATCAACCTGCCCGACAACAAGGGCACGTCGCGCCGGCTGACCGACCTGAAGGGCAAGGTGGTGCTGCTCGACTTCCACGTTTTTGCCGCCAACGGCTCCACGGAGCGCATCATGGCGCTGCGCGACATCTACAACAAATACCACGCGCAGGGTCTAGAGATTTATCAGGTGTCGTTCGATGCCAACGAGCATTTCTGGAAGACGTCAACCGCCGCACTGCCGTGGATTTGCGTGCGCGACGGCCAGGGCGCGCAGAGCGAACTGCTGATACAGTACAACATCCAGAGCATTCCGACGTATTTCCTCGTCGGGCGCGGCAGCGACCTCCACAAGCGCGACGCACAAATCAACGACCTCGAGGCGGAAATCCGCTCGTTGCTTTAATTTTGAAAGTAAGGAGTTGAGGAGTAAGGAGTTGAGGAGTTGAGGAGGCAGGACGATGATTTTGACGAGAAAAATTGCTGCGTTGGTGCTATGGCTGATTGCAGGCGCAGGGGCGCAGGCGCAGGAATTTCGCATGCAAACCGAGAGCGACTCGCTGAGTTGGCTCGTTCTTGAAACCGATTCCACGAGCGACCGATGGCGGCTGCCCCACCCCGTCTATCAGTTTCAGACGGGCGACGTGGACGGCAACGGCTCGACCGACGCACTGGTGGGCGTCGTCAAAAAAACGCGATTTCATCGGGATTTCGGTCGCCGACTGTTCATTTTCAAGAACTATCGCGGGCGCGTCAGACCGCTGTGGATGGGGTCGAAACTCGGCGGCGAACTGGTTGATTTCCGCGTCATCAGCGACGAGGGCAGCCAGAAGGCGATTGTCCGCGCACTGGAAACGGGCAAAAACGGGCTCTACAGCGTGACCGACTACGAATGGGAGGAGTTCGGTCTCGCCTTCAAGCGCACCATCCTCAAAGACACGAACCAAGAAACAGCGAAAAAACAATTCTCACCATGAAAAAAATCAGCATTGTCATTCTCTTGCTGGCCACGACGGCCATCGCCTCGGCCCAGCAGAAAGGAAAACACGTCTATCTGCCCGGGAAAGGCCATCTCGACGTGGAGCAATTCATCCGCCCCATCGACACGCGCATGGACATCAGCCAGTTGTCGCTGGCCGAGTTGCGCGTGCTGCGCAACGCCTTTGCCGCACGGCAGGGCTTCGTGCTGAAAGACGGCGATTTGCGCCAGATTTTCGCGCAGACGTCGTGGTACGACTCCATCGTCTGGGCACGCTTCGACGTTGACCCCGAGAAAACCACGTCCGACGCGCTGGACTGGGAGTTTTTCAGCGGCTACACCGACTACGGCCAGTCCGTAAAACTCACGCCGCAGGAGCGCAAGTTCATCAGGAAGATTCAGGAGCGCGAGCAGCATCTGCGCTGGCATGGCGGCGACAAACGGCCGGCCGACTGGCGGTTTCGCGTCGATGATGTGCTGAACCCATTTCAGTCGGAGTCGCTCGACAAGTTGGAGTCGCCCCTCGCCCGCAATGGTTTCGCCATCGTTCCCGGGCGCAAGATGCAGTTGTTCCACGTCTATGAGAAAAACGACTACAGCAACTTCCCGTCGTTTGTCACCACCGACCTCTACCTGCAACTCTTCCACCTCTATTTCGACTGCATGGTGCGCGAAATGGAGCAGCAGGGGCTCGCGCAGGCCGTGAGGCAGTTTTGCGAGGCCATGAAGGCGCACACCACAGGCTGGAATCAGGCCTATTTCACCATTGCCGAGGCCCTTATCACGGGTCAGGAGCCGCAGGTTGCCGACGCGACTTTCAAACAGCAAATTCTCGATGAAATCGGCAAAATTCAGCGGTCGGAAGACAATTTCTCCGATTTTCTCGGCTACAAGGACGCGATGTTTGGCTACTCGCTGTTCCGTCCGCGCGGCCACTACACCCGCAACGACTCGCTGGGTCGCTATTTCCGCGCCATGATGTGGCTGCAACACGTGCCTTTCGGCACCGACAAGCCCGACCAACTGCGCAACGCGCTCATTCTGGCCGATGAAATCGGGAAAAACGAGGAATTGCGCCGCGTTTACCAGCAACTTTTCGAGCCGATGACCTTTCTGTTCGGCAAGCCCGACAACCTGACCATCATGCAGGTCTATGACGAGATGCAGAAAATCGGCCTGCCCGTGGAAAAACTGCTGAAAAACAAGAAAAAAATGGCCGAAATCCAGAAAAAACTCGATGAAATGGGCGAAAATCAGACCCGAATCCGTCCGAAGTTCGAGCGCACGAGTCGCGTGAAAATCAATCTGATGCCGCAGCGCTACACGCCCGACGGCGAGGTGCTCAACGAAATGATTGACGCGAAAAACAACCCCACGCGCCGCGACGTGCCGAGCGGACTCGACGTGTTTGCCGCGATGGGCAACGGCATTGCCGAGCAGATTCTTACAGGCGAACTTCGCGTGCAGGACGCGTGGCCCGACTTCACCCCGATGCTCAGCAAAATGAAGGCGCGAATGCAGGAAATCGACTGGCAGGAAACCATCACCAACCGCTGGATGGAGGCCCTCGGCACGTTGCAGGACGCCGCCGTGAATTCGACCGACCCGCTCGGCTTCGAGCGGCAGAGCGACCTGCCCGACTTCATGCGCACCGACCAATGGGCCAAGAAAAACCTGAACACCGCGCTGGCTTCGTGGGCCGAAATGAAGCACGACGCCATTCTCTACGCCAAGCAGCCCGTCGGGGCCGAGTGTGGCGCAGGAGGGCCGCCGGAACCCGTGGTGAAGGGCTATGTGGAGCCGAACGTGAAGTTCTGGAAGCGCGCCGTGGCACTAAACGTGGCTCTTGACGAATTCATGGCGAAATATGGGCTGGAAACCCCGAAAATCGCCTCCACGGGCGAGCGAATCGGCGAACTGGCCGAGTTTCTGCTGCGCGTGAGTCGCAAGGAACTGAACGGGAACGGCCTCACCGACGAGGAGTTCAACCAGATTGAAATCGTCGGTTCCATCGTGGAAAACATCTCGCTCGACCTCATCCGCGAGCCCGACCAGTATCTCGACGGCTGGGACAACGTGCAGGGTGCCGACCGCAGCATCGCCTGCGTGGCCGACATCTACACCGCCAACGCCGACAACAACCCCGACAAGTCGATTCTCTACGCCGCCACAGGCCCTGCCTACGAAATTTATGTGGTGGTTGACATCAACGGCGACCGCTATCTGACGCGCGGCGCAGTGCTGAGTTACCGCGAATTCAAGCGTTCCATCGACGAGCAGCGCCTCACCGACGAGGAATGGCAGCAACTGCTGAAATCGCAGCCCGACCGCGGCATTCCGTCGTGGATGAAGGAGATTATCGTGCCGCTCGAGGGCGAACTGCAAGACAATGAGGAATTTTTCTATAGTTCTGGCTGTTAGCAGCGTCTTGTTGTCGCTGCAAACGGCCTTCGCAACGGCTCCGACCGACCTCGGAGGCGGCAGCGAGACCACCGTCCTCTTCACGGGCGACATCCTGCTCGACCGAGGCGTGCGGCGCGTCATCGAGCGGCATGGTTTCCACGCCCTTTTTGCCGACGACAGCCTGCGTTCGCTGCTGAAAGGCTCCCTCCCTACGGGGGAGGAGCGGGGTGGGGCCCATTTCATCGTGGGAAACCTCGAATGTCCCGCCACTCGCATCGAGTCGCCAGCCTTCAAGCGATTCGTGTTCCGAAGCGAACCGCAATGGCTCGACAGCCTGCGCGCCTACGGCTTCACCCATCTGAACCTCGCCAACAACCACAGCGTGGACCAAGGCCGACAGGGATTGCGCGACACGCGCCAGAACATTCTGCGGGCCGGAATGACGCCCGTCGGAGCCGACTCCACGATGCTGGCTGCCGCCCGACCCCACCGACTCGCCGGCAACATTTTTCTGCTCGCCAGCAATCGGCTGCCCCTTGAGAGTCACGCCTATCTGCCCGACCGCGAAAGCGTGAGCCAAGAGCCGCTCGACTCGCTGCTCCAACGCATCAAAATCCTAAAAAACGCCGATTCCACCGCAGTTGTCGTCGTCATGTTGCACTGGGGAGCCGAGCACAGGCTTCACCCGATGCCCCAACAGCGCGTCGAGGCCCACGCCATGATTGACGCAGGGGCCGACGTCATTATCGGCCACCACCCCCACACGCTCCAATCCACCGAAATCTACAAGGGAAAATCCATTTTCTACAGCATCGGAAACTTCATTTTCGACCAGCAGAAACCCCTCAACACGCGCGCCTGCATCGTGCGCCTGCGCGTCACGAAAGAAAAAACGGTGGCCGAGGCCATTCCCATCCAAATCGAGCGTTGTGCACCGAAAATCGAACAAAAAAAATGATTTTTTAAGGGAAAAATCCGCAAAAACACTTATCTTTGCAGTCATGAAACATCCGTTAGACAAATTCCGCTTCTGCCCCGTGTGCGGCAGCAGTCAGTTCGAGGAAAACAACGAGAAGAGCAAGAAATGCCACGCCTGCGGCTTCACTTACTACATCAATCCGAGTGCGGCGACCGTGGCCGCGATTGTACGCGAAAATCCGTCGGGAGAGCCCGAAATTCTTGCTGTCAGGCGCGCCAAAGAGCCTGCGAAGGGCACGCTCGACCTGCCCGGCGGCTTCTCCGACCTCGGCGAGACGTCGGAAGAGGGCGTCGCCCGCGAAGTGCATGAGGAAACCGGCCTCACCGTCTTGCGCACGCAATTCCTCTTCTCGCTGCCCAACCGCTACGTCTATAGCGGCCTGGAAATTCCCACGATGGACATGTTCTACCGCTGCGACGTGGCCAAAACCGACGGTGCCCACGCCATGGACGACGCCGCCGAACTCCTCTGGATTCCCGTCGGCAAGGTCAATCCTGCCGATTTCGGGCTGATTTCCATCCGCGAGGGTGTGGCGAGGCTGAAAAAATTTTTTCAAGCATGATTTTTAAATACGCAATGCTAAACTTTCACGGATAAGGCTTTTTCTGTAAAAAGTGAAAATTCCAAGGCAATTTGTGAAACCGCAAATTGCCTTTTTCGTTGTAATTTTGCAGCCGTAAACCAATCAAAAGAAAAAATTATGGAAGGATTTGTAGTTGACCCGAGAAAAACGACTCCCGAGGAAATGGAACGGGGGATGCGCGACGTGAAACTGGTGTTTGACATCAACCACACGATGCCCTACACCGAGGAGTATGACCATCTGGTGGCGGAACTTTTTAAGGGAAAAATCGGCGAGGGCAGCCGCGTGATGCCGCCGCTGAAAGGCGTTTGCTTTGACCGAGTGAAAATTGGAAACAATGTGATGATTATGTCCGACAGCCTGATGATGTCGCGCGGCGGCATCACCATCGACGACGACGTGATGATTGCCGCCAACGTGCAGCTGATTTCCAACAACCACGACCTGAAAGACCGTCAGTTGCTCATTTGCAAGCCCGTCCACATCTGCCGCAACGTGTGGATTGGCGCAGGCGCGACGATTCTGCCCGGCGTGACCGTCGGCGAGAATGCCGTCGTGGCCGCTGGGGCCGTAGTGACGAAAGACGTCGCTCCGAATACGATTGTGGGCGGAAATCCGGCGAAATTCATCAAAAACGTAGAAATATGAAGAAAGTATTATTCAGTTTAATCACATTATTAAGTGTAACAGTTATGGAAGCACAGAAAAACCAAACGTATGTAACTTTGAACAACGGCGTCGTGATTCCCCAGTTCGGACTCGGCGTCTATAGCATTCCCGCAGGGGAAGTGACCTACAACTCAGTGCTGACCGCGCTGAAGGCCGGCTACCGCCATATCGACACGGCTCACGCCTACCAGAACGAGCGCAGCGTGGGTCAGGCCATCAAGGACAGCGGCATTCCCCGCGACTCCATCTGGGTGACGAGCAAACTCTGGCCGAATGAGTATGGCGAGGAGGTGACGCCGAAACAACTCGACAAGATGCTGGAGCGGCTCGGCCTGGAATACCTCGACCTCGTGTATCTGCATCAGCCGCTGCGCGACTACAACGGCGGCTGGCGTGCGCTGGATAAGGCTCTGGAGGCCGGCAAGGTGCGCGCCATCGGCATCAGCGACTTCGATTTCGACGACGACCTGTTCAACTCCATCGTGGAGCCTGCCCGCATCAAGCCGCAGATGTTCCAGATTGAGTGCCACCCCTACGCCCAGCGCGAGCACTGGCAGGAGCTGGCCAAGAAGCACAACATCCAGATTGAGTGCTGGTTCCCCCTCGGCGGCCGCGACTCGAAGGGCGAAATCCTGCGCGACCCCGTCATTGGCGAGATTGCCAAGGCTCACGGCAAGAGTGCCGCGCAGGTCATCATCCGCTGGCACATCCAGAAGGGCTTCTGCGTGGTGCCCGGCTCGTCGAATCCGAAGCACATTGAGGAGAATATCGAGGTGTTCGACTTTGAACTGACGCAGGACGAAATGGCTCGCATGGCCTCGCTCAACCAAGAGAAGCGCTACTTCAACATGACCTATCAGCAGATTAAGGACTGGATGGAGAACTACGAACTCTGGGATTGAAATCGGCCCTCACATCATTTTTCCGCGAGACTTGAAAGAGTTTCGCGGATTTTTTTGTATTTTTGTGGAAAAATCAGTGAAATTCTTGTAGTTTTTGTTCTACGATGTGCGTCTAATGGGCAAAGATTCTAAAAACAGAACGACAATGACAGCATTAGAACAACAGTTTGCGCAAACCGTCAGGGAACACAAGAGCACGATTTACACCGTGTGCTACATGTTCTCGAAAGATGCCGACGAGGTCAACGACCTGTTCCAAGAAGTACTAGTCAATCTCTGGAAGGGTTTTGAGAGTTTCGGGCATCGCTCTGAAATGCGGACGTGGATTTACCGAGTGGCGCTGAACACCTGTATCTCGCTCGACAGGAAGAAACGCCGCTCTGCCACCGTCCGGCTGACGATGGATATCAACCTCTTTGAAGACCGCGACGAAGACACGCGACAGGTCGATATGCTCCACAAGCGCATCTCCCGGCTGCAACCCTTCGACCGCGCCATCGTCCTGCTGTGGCTCGAAAACCTGTCGTACGAGGAAATCGGCCAGATTGTCGGCATCACGGCCAAGAACGTCAGTGTGCGCCTGTTCAGAATCCGAGAGCAGTTAAAACAAATGTCAAACGAATAAACTTTTGCCCATTATGGATACACAATTAGAAGAAATGCGCCAGCAGATGGAAACGCTGAAGAAAAAACTGGGACAGCAGGAAATCGTGAACGACCGACTGATGCGCCGTTCGATGAAATCGACCGCGAACAAAATCGTCCAACGCCACAATGTCGTGATGGCAGTCGGAATCCTGATGATTCCCTTCGGCTACTTCTCTTTCGTGACGGCTGGCGGTCTCAGCATCCCGTTTTGGATTGCCACCTGCATTTTTATGATTCTTTGTGCGGCAGCCACCTATTACATCGGTTTCGACCTTCGCGATTCCCGGCTGATGCAAGGCAAATTGCTGGAAGTCCGTCGGAAGGTGGCACGTGCCAAGAAACTCGAAAATCAATGGCTTTTCATCTCAATTCCCTTGGTGATTTTGTGGCTTGCATGGTTCGTCTATGAAGCGATGCTGCAAAATGTCGATGGAAACAGAACTGGCTATGGGTTGATGGTTGGCGGTGCCATCGGCGGTGTCATTGGTGCCGTCATCGGCTTCAGCCTCCACTTCAAGACCCAGCGCCAATATCAGGAAATCATCGACCAAATCGAGGATTTGACGAATGAAGAATAAAAATTCTGCAAACTCTTAAAACCTGACGCCGACGAACAGGCGCGTGCGCCACTTGGTGTTTAGGATTTCCAGTTGTTTCTCGTCGCCGACGTTGGTATAGGTGAAAATACCGGTCGCACCGGCGAAGAAATTGTTGAATTGGCGCACGACGGCGAGCCGCGTCGTGATGATGACCTCGGGAAAATGGTATTTGAGCGGAATGCGGGTGTCG
>JAFUVC010000134.1 GCA_017483785.1 Prevotella sp. | reverse complement strand
TTGCAAGTTATATTTGTTTACGTACATATTTTTTATTTAAAATTCATGCAAAAATACATAAAAAAAACGATAAAACTCATTAAAATCGCATTTTTCTGAGAAAAATCATCTAATTTTGCCGTAAAATTACGGTCAGACGGCCGTAAGAACATGAAGTTTAACAGATTTAACCAGAAGAAAATGAAACATAGGAAAACTACCCTCGGCGCAGTGGCTCTCTCGGCCTTTCTGATGAGTGCCGTGCAGAGCGACGAAACCATCACGCGAGACGGAAAAACGACCATTGTCAACACCGAGGCCATCGGCAAGGACATCGAGGGCTACAACGGCCCGACTCCCGTGAAAATCTATATCGAAGGCAAGAAAATCAGCAAAATCGAGGCCTTGCGCAACCATGAAGGGCCGAAATACATGGCTCGGGCCAAGAAACTGCTCGAGAAATTCGAGGGAAAGAGCGTGGCGAAGGCGAAAAAGATGAAAGTCGATGCCGTGACGGGCGCGACCTACACCTCCGATGCCCTGATTGAAAACGTCAGAAAGGGTCTCGACTATTACGAGAAAAACAAGTAGGAATCGCTGGTTCCGGCCCGTTTTTCGACGAAAAATCCCCCTCAAACCACGGTTGAGGGGGATTTTTGCGTTTCGCGCCTGTTTTCGGGCATTTCTCACGCCTCGCAACTGCACTCGCCGGCCTTGAAGCAAGCAAGGTCGTCAACGCTGAAATGCTTGACGTAAACGGTCTTTCCGAGAACGTTCTCTTCTGCCATGCGCACATAGACGTTGGCGCTCTTGGCGAAGAGTTCGGGTGCCCGGCTGGCATCGTCGAGGATGAGGAGCGACATCATAATCTCTGCCGTCATGTCGTAGAGTCGGCGTGCGAGGAAGTCTTGCGCGTCTTGGTTGTTCAGTTCCTTGACGTAGTTGAGTGCCTCCTCGTAGTTTTTCACCATGCCTTCCACGCGCACTTTGAGCGGTTTCATCTCGTCGCTGACTTCCTTTTCGAGCATTTCCTTCATCAGGTTGAGGTATGTTCCGTTGGTGATGTAGCGGATGGCTGCCACCACTTGCAGCTGCGTCGTTCCCTCGTAGATGGAGAAGATGCGTGCGTCGCGATAGAGTCGCTGACACTTATATTCCATGATAAAGCCCGAACCGCCGTGTACCTGAATCGCGTCGTAGGCGTTCTGGTTGGCATATTCCGAGTTCATACCCTTTGCCAGCGGTGTGAAAGCATCTGCCAGTCGTGAGTAGAGCTTCTGCTCCTGGCGCTCTTCGGGAGTCAGCGTACGCTCACGGGCGATGTCTTCCAGTGCTTTGTAGATATCGACGTAGCGGGCTGTCTGATAGAGGATGCTGCGTCCGGCATCGAGTTTTGCTTTCATGCGGCTGAGCATGTCATAGACAGCGGGGAAGTCGATGATGGCTGTGTCGAACTGGCGGCGCTCCTTGGCGTAGGCGAGTGCTTCGTTGTAGGCAGCCTGCGACAGACCTGTCGATTGTGCGGCGATGCCCAGACGGGCTCCGTTCATGAGTGCCATGACGTATTTGATGAGTCCGAGGCGCGTGCTTCCGCAGAGTTCAGCCTTCGCATTCTTGTAGGTCAGCTCGCAGGTGGGCGAACCGTGAATACCGAGTTTGTGCTCGATGTGGCGCACATCCACGCCGCCGTCGCGCTTGTCGTAGATGAACATCGAGAGTCCGCGACCGTCACGGGTGCCTTCTTCCGAACGTGCCAATACGAGGTGGATGTCAGAGTCGCCGTTCGTAATGAAACGTTTCACACCGTTCAGGCGCCAGCAATTATTCTCTTCATCGAACGTTGCCTTGAGCATCACGCGCTGCAAGTCGCTTCCCGCATCGGGCTCGGTGAGGTCCATTGACATGGTTTCACCGGCACAAACACGCGGGATGTACTTCTGGCGCTGTTCTTCTGAGCCAAATTCGTAGAGGGTCTCGATGCAGTCTTGCAGCGACCAGATGTTTTGGAAGCCGGCATCTGCTGTCGAAACAATCTCCGAAGCCATCGAATACGGTGTGATGGGCATGTTCAGTCCACCGTAGCGACGTGGCATGGAGATGCCCCAAAGACCTGCTTTACGCGTAGCGTCGATATTCTCGAAGGTCTTCGATGCGTAAATCATGCGTCCGTTTTCGAGATGCGGACCTTCGAGGTCAACACTCTCAGAGTTTGGTTCGATGATGTTCGCAGCGATGTCGCCCGTAATATCGAGCAGTTGCTTATAGTTCTCGATGGCGTCGTTGTAGTCAATAGGCGCATCTTCATACTTATCTTTATCGGCAAAGTTGCGTTCTTTCAACTCAACGATGCGCTTCATCAGCGGGTGATGAAGATGAAATTCCAATTCGGGATGATCTGTAAAATAATTAGCCATATGGGTGATTTATTTTGAGTTCTGCTTATAATACTTAATCAATTTCGGAACCACTTCTTCCACCGTCCCTACGATGACATAATCCGCTATTCTGTTGATAGGCGCATCGGGGTCGTTGTTCACCGAAATAATGATGCCTGAGTCCTGCATACCGGCGATGTGCTGAATCTGACCAGAGATACCGCAGGCGATATATACTTTCGGATGAACGGTGACACCCGTCTGACCAATCTGTCGGTCGTGGTCAATCCATCCGGCATCGACGGCGGCACGCGAGCCACCCACTTCGCCGTGGAGCACTTTGGCGAGTTCAAACAGCTGGTCGAAACCTTCTTTTGAACCGACGCCGTAACCGCCGGCTACGACGATGGGCGCACCTTTCAGATTGTGCTTGGCTGCCTCTACGCGGTGATCCAATACTTTCACAACGAAAGCTTCGGGGCTTACATACTTAGTCACTTCTGGATATACGACTTCGTTCTTTGCCGTTCCATCGTAGATTGCTTTCTGCATAACACCGCTGCGGACGGTTGCCATCTGCGGACGGTGGTCGGGATTGACGATTGTTGCCACGATGTTACCGCCGAATGCAGGACGAATCTGATAGAGCAGATTTTCGTAAGTCTTACCCGCTTTTTTGTCCTCGTACGGACCGATTTCCAGTTCCGTACAGTCGGCTGTCAGTCCGCTGGTGAGCGATTAACTGACGCGTGGTCCGAGGTCGCGTCCGATGACCGTTGCTCCCATAAGACAAATCTGCGGCTGTTCCTCCTTGAAGAGGTTCACCATGATGTCGGTGTGTGGTGCAGAAGTGTATGGGAAAAGTTCCGGAGCATCGAATACGAAGAGTTTGTCAACGCCATAAGGCAGAATCTGTTCTTCAACCTTACCTTTGATATCGGTACCGATGACGACGGCATGCAGTTCTACGCCAAGTTGGTTGGCGAGCTTACGGCCTTTTGTCAGCAATTCTTGAGAGACCTCCTGTACCAGTGTGTTCTCAATTTCTATATATACAAATACGTTGTTCATAATCAGCCTATGATTTTTTCGTCCAACAATTCTTTGATCATTCCTTCGATGTCGGTGTCAGAAGCTGTGAGTGTTTTTGACTCCTTAGCTTGGAAAACGATGTTCTTCACAGCCTTTACTTTCGTTGGTGAGCCAGAGAGACCGCATTGTTCGGGGTCGCCATCGACGTCGGCAACGCTCCATTGGTTCAGCGTCAGATAGGGGCGCGCGGCATATAAAGCCCCCCTTTCGTCCCCCGTGGGGGACACAACAGAGCCTGTGACATTCGAAGCCCCCTCGGGGGCAGTTGGGGGGGCTTGCCTTTCCAGCGGACAAGTCGCATACTTATACTTCATCACCAACTTCGCGTTGCACGGGCGGCATGGTGCTGCGCTACCGTTTACGGTAACAACAACGGGCAGCGGTGCTTCAACCATTTCCACACCACCGTCGATGACACGGCGAATAGTTGCCACATTGTTTTCTATTTTCTGAATTTCCTCAGCGTATGTAACTTGGTTGAGTCCCAGTTTTTGTGCGACTTGTGGACCCACTTGTGCTGTATCACCGTCGATGGCTTGCCGTCCGCCGATGACGATGTCCACATCACCGATTTTCTGAATGGCGGTAGCCAGTGCATAGCTTGTTGCCAAAGTATCGGCACCTGCGAAAAGGCGGTCGGTCAGTAACCAGCCCGTATCTGCACCGCGATACAATCCTTGACGAATGATTTCACCGGCACGCGGCGGTCCCATTGTCAAGATACCTACTGTAGAACCTGGATGTTGCTCTTTCAGGCGCAGTGCCTGTTCGAGCGCATTCAAATCTTCGGGGTTGAAAATAGCGGGTAGGGCTGCGCGGTTCACCGTTCCTTCGGCAGTCATAGCGTCCTTACCTACGTTTCTTGTGTCTGGTACTTGCTTGGCAAGTACAACAATTTTTAATGCCATAATATTTTTATTAATGTATATTTTTTCAAATTTCAGGCTGCAAAATTACATTTTTTTCGGCTGTTGACCAAAAGAAACCGCAAAAAACGCACAAAATCGGCCCGATTGTGCACATTTTTCATCGTTTGTGCAGGGATTTTTCATTCATTTGTTGATTTTTTTCGCAGAAAATGTTTAATTTTGCAACCAGAATGTTGAACAAATAAAAACTGAGAAAGATGAAGAAAATCAGAGCCGCCGTCGTTGGTTACGGCAACATTGGCCGCTTCGCCGTGGAAGCCCTTGAAGCCGCCGAAGATTTCGAGATTGCGGGCATCGTGCGCCGCAAGGGAAGTGACGAAAAACCGCTTGAACTCACGCCCTACGAGGTGGTGAGCGACATCCGCGAACTGAAAGACGTTGACGTGGCCATCCTCGCCACTCCAACCCGCAAGTGTGAGGAGACAGCCAAAAAGATACTGCCCCTGGGCATCAACAC
>JAFUVC010000133.1 GCA_017483785.1 Prevotella sp. | reverse complement strand
GGCTACAACGACGACACGGTGGTGCCGCAGCATTGCCTGTCATTCATCTACGAGTGCAACAAGGTGGGCACGCAGCCCGATTTCTACGTCTATCCGGGCGAGGGTCACAACATGCGCGGCCATCAGTCGGTGCATCTGCACGAGCGCATTACGCAGTATTTTGAGGACTATCTGAAAAGGTGAAAAAAATGGGAATTCGTCACGTTTTGATGCCGTTTTTTCCTGAAAATGAACGGGAAAAGACCGCGTTCTATCCGACGGTAGAACTGAAAAAGAGTTTGAGAATCCTGCTGCTCGGCAGTGGAGGACGCGAACACGCGCTGGCGTGGAAAATCGCCCAGAGCAAGAAGTGTGGCAAACTCTACATTGCGCCGGGAAACGCCGGAACGAGCAAGGTGGGGGAGAACGTGCCCATCAGCGTGAACGATTTCGAGGCGCTGAAGGTTTTCGTCGCCGAAAACGGGATTGACATGGTGGTCGTGGGGCCGGAAGACCCGCTCGTGAACGGCATTTACGACAATTTCCGAAGCGACAGCCGCACCTGCCACATTCCCGTCGTCGGGCCGTCGAAGGCCGGAGCGCAACTCGAAGGCTCGAAAGACTTCGCCAAGGCGTTCATGATGCGCCACAACATCCCGACGGCGCGCTATCAGACGTTCGACGCGGCTCACCTGAACGAGGGGCTGGCCTTTCTGGAGACGTTGGAGCCACCCTTCGTGCTGAAGGCCGACGGGCTCTGCGCCGGAAAGGGCGTGCTCATCGTGCCGACGCTCGACGAGGCGAAACACGAATTGCGTGAAATGCTGTCGGCTTCGAAATTCGGCCAGGCTTCGGCCCGCGTGGTCGTCGAGGAGTTCCTGAGCGGCATCGAATGTTCCGTTTTCGTGCTCACCGACGGCCAGCACTACCAGATTCTGCCCGAGGCGAAGGATTACAAGCGCATCGGCGAGGGCGACACCGGCCTGAACACGGGCGGCATGGGCAGCGTTTCGCCCGTGCCGTTTGCCACGAAGGAATGGATGGGAAAGGTCGAAAATCGCATCATCCGACCGACCGTCGAGGGACTTCGCGCCGAGGGAATCGACTACAAAGGTTTTATTTTCTTCGGCCTCATCAACGTCGAGGGCGAACCGATGGTCATCGAATATAATTGTCGAATGGGCGACCCCGAAACCGAAACCGTGATGTTGCGCCTAAAAAGCGATATCATCGACCTGTTTTTGGGTGTTGCAGCAGGGAATCTCGACCAAAAACAAGTCGAATTCGACGAGCGGGCTGCCGTTTGCGTCATGCTGGTCAGCGGCGGCTACCCCGAGGCCTATCAGAAGGGCTATCCCATCGCCGGACTCGACGACATCAGGGAAAGCATCGTTTTCCATGCCGGAACAGGCTTCAAAAACGGCGAAGTCGTCACTGCCGGAGGTCGGGTCCTGGCCGTGAGCAGTTACGGAAAAGACAAGGCCGAGGCGCTGGCCCGCTCTTTCAGCGAAGCCCAGAAAATTCAGTTCACCGACAAATATTTCCGTCGCGACATCGGCAAAGACTTGTAAGAAATGGCGGTCAGGAGATTACAGAACAAAATTGCAGAAAGCCGCTGGGCACTCCCGCTGACGGCCGTCTATGGCGTGGCTGTCGTCGTGGCGCTCGGTGCCGTTGAGCGGCAGATGTGGGCGCAAACCCTCTTGCTGGCGCTCTCGACGCTGCTCATGGTGGAACTCAACAACGCCAATGCCCTGATTCGCATCTACAGCCGCATGGTGTCGTGTTCCTATCTCGTGCTGTCGCTCATGGCCACGTTTCTGTTTCCCTCCGTCAGCGGCGGAGTCGTCAGCATGGCGTTCATCGCGTTCTATGTGTTTTTCTTCCAGTCTTATCAAGACAAACAGGCCGTAGGCCCCATTTTCGCGTCATTTCTCGCCCTCGGCATCGCGAGCATTCCGTTTGTCCAAATTTTATATTTCGTGCCCTTGCTCTGGCTGCTGATGGCCATCCGCCTGCAGTCGTTCAGCGTGAGGACGCTCTGCGCGTCGCTGCTCGGCATCATCGCGCCTTATTGGTTTGTTGCGGCCTATTTCATCTATCTTGCCGACTATGAGACGCCGCTGCGCCATTTCTCGGAACTCGCCAGATTTTCGACGTTCTCGCTGACCGACTATCCGCTGACGCTCAACGAGTTGGTGACGCTTGGCTTCGTCGTGGTTTTGATGATGACGGGAATCATCCATGGCCTGCGACAGCGCAGCAAGGACAAACTGCGCACGCAGATGATTTACGAACTCATGATGATTGTTGCGCTGTTTGCAACGGTTTTCCTCGCACAGCAACCTCAGCACTACGGTTTCCTGCTGCGGATTCTGATTATCCACGCAGCCGTTTTTATCGGCCATTTCATGTCGCTGACGCAAACCCGGGCGACGAACATCGCTTTCCTGCTGATTATCGTCGCCACGCTTGCCATCACTGCGTTTAACTTCATTTCCGGCTCACAACCATTGTTCTAACCGCATTTTCGCATGGATTTTCTCAACGAATTGCTTATCAACAACGGCTACTGGGGCATGTTCGTGTCGGCGTTTTTCGCCGGCAGTTTCTTCCCGTTCAGCAGCGAGGCCGTCATTCTGGCACTGCTCGCCGCCGGACTCGAGCCCTGGCCGCTCATTCTCTACGCCACGGCCGGAAACTTCTTGGGAGCCGCGCTGAACTACGGGGTAGGGCGCATGGGCCGGCTCGACTGGATTGAACGCTATTTCCACGTGAGCCCACAGAGCCTTCAGCGGGCCGAGCGATTCATGGCGGGTCATGGCGCACTGATGGGCTTTTTCGCGTTTCTGCCCGTGCTGGGCAGTGCCATTTCCATCGCGCTCGGCCTCATGCGAGCCAACATTCCGCTCTCGTTCCTCAGCATGACGGCAGGGAAATTCCTGCGCTACGTGGTGCTGGTGTATAGCGTCACCGCGCTGTTTTGACAAAAAACAGGGCGGAAACTCCAATTTTGGAAATTTCCGCCCTGGTTTTATTCAGATTTTCCTTAGATTACTCTTCAAGCACGGCGAACTCCGCGCCCGTGGCAAAGTCGTGTCCGTCTTGCGACGAAAGGGCGGTGAAGCGCAGGTAGCGGGCTTTTTGCGGTTTCGAGAAGAGCACGCGCTTTTCCTTTGAGCCGCTTTCAAATTCGCCTTCGCAAACGGGGTCGCCCCACGTCTTTCCGTCGTTCGAGAGTTGCACGCGATAGCGCTTGATGTGGCCGTTGGTCGAGTCCTGACGGGGCAGGTACGTGAAGCCTTTCAGCGTCTTCAGCGTGCCGCAGTCGAAATCTATCCAGTGGGGATAGTTCGCCACGCTGACGCTCCACATCGTGTGCCAGTAGGTGTCGGGATTGCCATCGACAAGATGCTCGGCATCGCCCTCGCCGCTCTCCACGCTACTGGCGAAAACCACCTTGATGGGAATCTGCTCGATTTTGTTGAAAGTCTGGCTGAAAACGGGCTCCGAAGCGGGGAATGTGCCGTTGTTTTCGAGTTTGTTGCAGGCCATGACCGTGCCACCCTGGCGCAGGTTGAACGGGCCGATGTAGCGCAGCGGCCTGATGGCGGAAATCTGCTTGGCTGTGGCGTTTTCAGGCACAATTTTGTAGTAAACTTCCTGATAGACGCCGTCTGCCGTCTTCGCCGACGTGATGCTGACGAGGCCTTCGTTGTTGCGCGTAATCTGCATGGGAACGGAGCCCGTGAACGTCGGG
>JAFUVC010000132.1 GCA_017483785.1 Prevotella sp. | reverse complement strand
GTCCTCGGCCTGCTGCTGACGTGCCTGTTGCAGTTCGTCTTTCCCTTTCTGACGCAGTCTATCGTCGATGTGGGCATCAAGACACGCGATATTGGCTTCGTCTGGCTGATTCTCATCGGCCAGCTGATGCTCGTGTTCAGCCAGACCGCCGTCGATTTCATCCGCCGCTGGCTCCTGCTGCACATCTCGATGCGCATCAACATCTCGTTGGTGAGCGACTTCTTCATCAAGCTGCTCAAACTGCCGATGTCGTTCTTCGACACGAAGCTGATGGGCGACCTGATGCAGCGGATGAGCGACCACGGGCGCGTGCAGAACTTTCTTTCCTCGCAAACGCTCAGCGTGTTTTTCTCGGCCCTGAGCTTCGTAGTCTTCGGCATTGTCTTGTTCTTCTACAGCAAGCTCATTTTCTTTGTGTTTCTGTTGGGTAGCGTACTCTACGGCGGGTGGATCACCGTGTTTTTGAGGCGCAGGAAGGTACTCGACTACGAACTCTTTGAAAAACAGGCCGAGAACAACAACAAGACCTACCAGTTCATCACCACGATGCAAGAAATCAAGCTGCAAGATTGCGAGCAACGACGGCGTTGGGAGTGGGAGGGCGTGCAGACCGACTTGTTCCGCGTGCAGATGAAGAGCCTGAAGCTCCAGCAGACGCAGGAGGCCGGCAGCGTCTTTATCAATGAAATCAAGAACGTCATCATCACAATCTTGTCGGCCACGGCAGTCATCCACGGCGACATGACGCTGGGAATGATGCTCGCCGTGCAGTACATCATCGGGCAGCTGAACAGCCCCGTCGAGCAGCTGATGGGCTTCATCTACTCGCTGCAAGACGTGAAAATCAGCCTTGAGCGCATCAACGAAATTCACACGACGGGCAACGAGGAGGATGACAACAGAACCATCAGCCGTCATTTGGACAAGACGAAAGGAATCTCTTTCGACAAGGCAAGTTTCAAATACGACCTACACAGCCTGAAATTCACGTTGGAGAACATCGGCATCCACATTCCCGAAGGCAAGGTCACGGCCATCGTCGGCGCATCGGGCAGCGGAAAGACCACGCTCGTCAAGCTGATGCTGGGCTATTATCCATTGAATGAAGGCCGTTTGGAGATATGCGGCAACGACATCCGCAACATCAACCTGAAATGGTGGCGCAGGCAGTGCGGCGTGGTGATGCAAGATGGCGTAATCTTCTCCGAGTCCATTGCCCGGAACATCGCCGTCGATGACCGCGAAATCGATGTAGAAAGGTTAGGAAAAGCTGCCGAAATCGCCTGTATCAAGGACTATGTGATGAGCCTGCCGCTGAAATTCAATACGAAAATCGGCAAAGACGGAATGGGGCTGAGCCAAGGGCAGAAACAGCGCATCCTCATCGCCCGTGCCGTGTATAAAAATCCCGATTTCATCTTCCTCGACGAGGCCACCAACGCCCTCGATGCCAACAACGAGCGCGCCATTGTGGAAAATTTGGACAAATTTTACAAGGGCAAGACCGTCATCGTTGTTGCCCACCGACTGAGCACGGTCAGAAACGCCAACCAGATTATCGTACTTGACAAGGGAAAAGTCATCGAAACAGGAAACCACGATTCGCTCATCCAGACGAAGGGCGCGTATTATCATCTCGTGAAGAACCAGTTGGAACTGGGGAATTAGCATCCCCAAAAAACTTTAACTTTTTAACCCTTTAACAATAAAAAAAGTGGAGCATCAGGAGAAAATAGAATTGCGGAGCGAGAACCTGCGGAACTTCATCGGCGAGGTGCCCCCGCTATTGACGAGAATCGGTACAGCCATCGTTACGGCTTTATTTATTGCCTTATGTCTTGCTTTCTATAAAGTACCATATCCTTTCACCATCGAGGCCGACGGCATCATCTTGGAAGAGAACGATATGGGAGAGGAAATGCAGTTGCGACTCACGGTTCCCTATCGGTATCTCAGTAGTTTCCGTGAGCATTTGGAGGTGAATGCCACTCTTGAGGGTTGGGATGATGTTGCCATCACTGGAAATATCATCCATTATTCAGATACCATCATCACTGTCGGCGGTGAAAACTATTTTCACGCCTACAGTTCCTTGAAGGAAGAATTTGCAGACCACAACCGACTTCAGCCGAGGATGAAAGTAAATGCCGCGATCGTTATCAACAACCTGTCTTTGTGGCAACGGCTGGTTCAAAAGTAGAAATGTCAAGTTTTTTCAAATGCCTCAAGAAAAGTAATTGGCGCGTTAAAAAACCCAAACACTTAACTCTTTTCCGAGTTTTACTTAAGTGTTTCTCGAGTCTTACTTAAATGTTTTTGAAGAAATAGTTAAGTGTTTTTCCGAGAAATGTTAAGCGTGGGAATTTTGTCAAGAAAAAAGACATAAGTTTCCGGACTCCTGAGCATCCTATATCGCGACAATTCATAAAAAACAAAAATAAAGCGGGCTAAACTTTGCGGTTTAGCCTTTTTTGTGTAAATCATCAAAAACACCGATTGAAATGCCTCAAAAACATCGATTAAAATACCTCAAAAACACCGTTTTTTTGCTTGTTTCATAGAAAAGCACTATCTTTGCACTCAAATCAATGTCAAAGTAAGGATTTATGGAATACCTCAGTAGAACAGCAGATGTGTGTTCGTGATTTAAAAGCATATACGCAAGGGTTATATAGCCATGTGTCTTATTATCACGACCGATATGGCTTGGAGTCTGATTTTGTATTGCATCTTGAAGATGGACGCTACGCCCTGATTGAATGCAAGTTGGGAAGTAATGAGATAGAAGAGGGTGCAAGCCACCTTTTAGAGTTGAAAAAACTCATCCGTGAGCACAACGAGAAAGAGAAACAAAATTCTATTCGTGAGCCAGACCTTTTGATGATATTGACAGGTGGGAAAATGGCATATACCCGTCCTGACGGTGTTAAGATTATACCATTGGGTTGTTTGAAAGATTAACCGAAAATCCTAAAAAATAAAAGTGCCGATTGGCCTCCCTCAGTCTCTCAGGCAACTGATGGGTACGATGAAGATGCCGTCTGGCCGTTGGTAGGCATATTGGCCTACCGCCGTGAGCACCATCATAAACGACGGACTTTTCATCCGTGTGGTGTCAATGGTGGCAGAGAGCGTTTTCAATGCTTTCACCCCTTCCTCTATGAGTTTTTCTCCTCCCAGTTTGATTTCAATGAGGCCGTATGTGCCGTTGCGACGATGCAAAACCGTGTCGCATTCCAAGCCGGAACTGTCGCGATAGTGACATAGTCGGCCATCGAGTGCTTCGGCAAAAACTCGCAGGTCGCGAACGGCTAAATCCTCGAAAAAAAGCCCGAAGGTTTCAAGGTCGCGAATCAGGTCATCTGGCCCCAGGCCCAATACCGCAGTACCGATACTGGGGTCAACAAAGTGGCGGGTGTCGCTGGTGCGGATGGCCGCCTTGCTGCGAATGTTAGGATTCCATGCTTCCAGATCTTCGATGACAAACAGGTGTTTTAGGGCCTTGATATAATCGGCCATCGTGTCTGCATCGAGTGTTTTGGCATCGTTCGACTGCATATCGGCCTTGATGGTGGCGTATGACACTTGTTGGGAAATGTGTCGGGCATACGACCGCAACAGGAGTCGTGCGCGCTCCGGGCTTCGCCTTACACCGTCCACGCGCTGAATGTCGCGTTCAATCACGGCATCGACGTAGTCGAACGCCTGATCTAAGGCGATGTTGCCTCGTAGCAGTGTTGCCTGCGGCCACCCTCCGCGACAAGTCAGATAAGCGATTTGCGGCAAGTCTGCGTCGGCTGTCTGTGGCTGGAAAGTCTCTCCTTCAAACAAACTCCTCAAACTGACTGTCCCTGAAGAATCCCCTGACTCGAACAGGCTCATCGGGCGCATCTTGATGCGGGCATAGCGACCAGTACCGCTGTGCACCGTTGCATTGGCCTGAGGTGGCACAGAAGAACCCGTGAGGATGAATTGTGAAAAGGCATTGCGTTTGTCCACTTCGCTACGGACAGAATCCCACAGCGAGGGTATTGTCTGCCACTCGTCAATCAGGCGAGGAGTATCGCCTTGGAGCACTGTCTGCGGACTCACTTCCATCATTTGCTCGCTTTGTCTGAGTACACTGCTGTCGCCCAAATCGAGTATGCTTTTTGCCTGTTGTCGTGCTGTGGTCGTCTTTCCGCACCACTTCGGGCCTTCTATCAGCACGGCTCCTTTGCCTGCCAATTTGCGGGCAAGCAGTTTGTCGGCAATTCTGGTTTTGTATTCTTTCGTCATTTTTTCTGATGATGATTTTCTGGCGGCAAAGTTATTGATTTCTATTGAATTATGCAAATTTTTTCGTCATTTTTCGGTCGTTTGTGGAAATTTTGTTCGGTCGTTTGTGGAAATTTTGTTCGGTCGTTTGTGGAAATTTTGTTCGGTCGTTTGTGGAAATTGGGAAAAAAGTGACCGTAGATTTCGGGCGAGAAACAATTTCTTTCCGAAAAATCGCTGAAAAATCCATTTTTATTTGTACTTTTGCCGTCTGAACTGGTAGCAATACCGGAAAATGCTTTTTGAAAACCGAAAAAAAGGACCGACGAGATGAAAAAATGGACCATTGAGGACTCAAAGGAACTCTACAACCTGAACGGCTGGGGAATTTCCTACTTCGGCGTCAACGAGGCCGGAAATGTCTATGTGACACCCTGTAAGGACAAGACGCAGATTGACCTGCGCGAAGTCATCGACGAACTGGCGCTGCGCGACGTTACGCCGCCCGTGCTGCTGCGCTTTCCCGACATTCTCGACAGCCGCATTGAGAAGACGGCCAGTTGCTTCAAGAAGGCTCGCGAGGAATACAACTACGAGGGCGAGAACTTCATCATCTACCCCGTGAAGGTGAACCAGACGCAGCCCGTCGTCGAGGAAATCATCTCGCACGGACGAAAGTTCAACCTCGGACTGGAAGCCGGCTCGAAGCCCGAACTCCACGCCGTCATCGCCGTGCAGTGCCAGAGCGACTCGCTCATCATCTGCAACGGCTACAAAGACCAGTCGTACATCGAACTGGCACTGCTGGCCCAGAAGATGGGCAAGCGCATTTTCATCGTCGTCGAGAAACTCAACGAACTGGAAATCATTGCGAAAGCCGCGAAGAAACTCGACGTGAGGCCCAACCTCGGCATCCGCATCAAACTGGCCTCGTCGGGTGCCGGAAAATGGGAAGACAGCGGCGGCGACGCCTCGAAATTCGGACTGACCTCGTCGGAACTGCTCAAGGCACTGCAGATGCTCGACGAAAAAGGAATGCGCGACTGCCTGCGCCTCATCCACTTCCACATCGGTTCGCAAATCACGAAAATCCGCCGCATACAGACCGCCCTGCGCGAGGCCGCGCAGTTCTACGTGCAACTCCACAAGATGGGCTACAACGTAGATTTCGTGGATTGCGGAGGCGGACTCGGCGTCGATTACGACGGCACGCGCTCGGCATCGAGCGAGAGTTCCGTGAACTACTCGATTCAGGAATACGTCAACGACTGCATCTACCAGTTCGTGGATGCCGCCAACAAGAACGAAATCCCCCACCCCAACCTCATCACCGAAAGCGGCCGCTCGCTCACCGCCCACCACTCCGTGCTCATCATCGACGTGCTCGAAACGGCCTCGCTGCCCGAGATGCCCGAGGAATTTGAGGCGAAGGAAACCGACCACCAACTGGTGAAGGAACTCTACAAGATTTGGGACAACCTGAACTCGCGCTCGATGATGGAAGACTGGCACGACGCCGAGGCCATCCGCGAAGAGGCGCTCGACCTGTTCTCCCACGGGCTCATCGACCTGAAGACCCGCGCCGAAATCGAGTCGATGTTCTGGAGCGTATGCCGCGAAATCAACGTGCTGGCGAAGTCGCTCAAGCACGTTCCCGAAGAACTGCGAAACCTCGACAAACTGCTGGCCGACAAGTATTTCTGCAACTTCTCGCTCTTCCAGAGCCTGCCCGACTCGTGGGCCATCGACCAACTCTTCCCGATCATGCCCATCCAGCGGCTCAACGAGCGGCCCACGCGCAACGCCACGCTGCAAGACATCACCTGCGACAGCGACGGGAAAATCGCCAACTTCGTCACCTCGCGCCACATCAGCCACGTGCTGCCCGTCCACACGCCAAAGCGCAACGAAGACTACTACCTCGGCGTGTTTCTCGTGGGGGCCTATCAGGAAATCCTCGGCGACATGCACAACCTCTTCGGCGACACCAACGCCGCCCACATCTCCGTGAAAGACGGCCACTACCACATCGACCAGATTATCGACGGCGAAACCGTAGAGGAAGTGCTCGACTACGTGCAGTACGACCCGAAGAAACTCGTGCGCCAACTCGAACGCTGGGTGACCAAGAGCGTCAAGCAGGGCGTCATCTCGCTCGAAGAGGGCAAGGAATTCCTCTCGAACTATCGCTCGGGACTCTATGGATACACCTATTTGGAATAGTGATAGGGGTTGGGGGATTTATTTCTGCAAACTTTAATTCAACTGGGGTGCAATCTGACCCCTGCTGAAAATTGAAGAAGAAAAAACGCCACTTGAATGTTATTATCCAAATATTTTTCGTAAATTTGCAAGTAAATTTGCGAAAATGATGAAGACAGAGAAACAAATGGCCCTGGCGGCTGCTGAGTTTGCGGTGCGCTGGCAGGGTAGGGGCTACGAAAAAGGCGACTCGCAGGTATTTTGGACGGAGTTGCTGACGGAGGTTTTCGGCATCGAGAACCCGAGCAGCTTCATTCGCTACGAGGAGCAGGTGAAGGTGGACAAGACCAACTTCATCGACGGGCATATACCTTCGACGAAGGTGCTCATTGAGCAGAAGTCGCTTGGAAAGGACTTGCGCAAGGGCATCTCGCAGAGCGACGGCTCGCTTCTGAATCCTTTTCAGCAGGCGAAGCGCTACGCCGCCGAACTGCCCTATTCGCAGCGTCCGAGATGGATTGTGACGTGCAATTTCGAGGAGTTTCTGGTCTATGACATGGAGCGGCCCCACAGCGAGCCAGAGCAGATTTTCCTGAAAGACTTGGGTAAGGAGTATCATCGCCTTTCGTTTCTTGTGGATGCGAGGAGCGAGCATCTGTCGAAGGAGATGCAGGTGTCGATGCAGGCTGGCGAGATTGTGGGTAAAATCTACGACGCCCTCTTGGAGCAATACAACGACAATTCGCCCGAGGCCCTGCGCTGGCTCAACATTCTGTGCGTGCGCATCGTGTTCTGCCTTTACGCCGAAGACGCCGGGGTGTTTGCCCACGACCAGTTCCACAACTATTTGGCTTCCTACGAGGCGAAAGACCTGCAGCAGGCTCTGCTCAACTTGTTCGATATTCTCAACAAACCCGAAGAAAAGCGCAGCAAATACCTGCAAGCCGACCTGAAGGCGTTTCCCTACACAAATGGGGGTTTGTTTGAAGAGGAAATTGAGATTCCGCAGTTCACCGAGCAGCTGAAGCAAACGCTTTTGCACCATGCCAGCTACGATTTCGACTGGAGTGAGATTTCGCCCACGATTTTCGGGGCTGTCTTTGAATCGACGCTCAATCCCGCGACGCGCCGTTCGGGCGGAATGCACTACACTTCGATTGAAAACATCCACAAGGTCATCGACCCGCTGTTTCTCAACGACCTGCGCCGCGAACTTGATGAAATCTTGGAGGAGAAGATTGAAAAACAGCGTGTCAGGAAATTAGAAGCCTATCAGGACAAGCTGGCCTCGCTCACTTTCCTCGACCCAGCCTGTGGCAGTGGCAATTTCCTCACCGAGACCTATCTTTCGCTGCGCCGATTGGAAAACGAAGCCATTCGCGAGCGCTTCCACGGACAGACAATGATGGGCGAATTTTTGAACCCCATCAAGGTTTCCATTCAGCAGTTCTATGGCATTGAAATCAACGACTTTGCCGTCACCGTGGCCACCACCGCGCTGTGGATTTCCGAGTCGCAGATGCTGGCCGAGACCGAGAAAATCGTCAAGCACGACATCGACTTCCTGCCGCTGAAGTCATACACGAACATCCGCGAGGGCAATGCGCTCAGAATGGAGTGGAATTTCATCCCCTATAAAGATGGTTTACCCTCACCCTTGCCAATTAAAACCATACCATCGAGTAGAACAGTCCCCGGCTACGTGCCAGTAGTAAAAGAGCGAATAGAAGTCCGCCCCAATGTCTATGAACTGATTTATGAAGAAAAGCCAAAAGAAGAAGGACTCACCATCTTCTATGATTATATCATCGGCAATCCTCCGTTTGTGGGTGCCCGCCAAATGAATAGCGAACAGAAGGCGGATGTCATCAGCATTTTCGGTGAAAGATGGAAGAATGTTGGCAACCTCGACTACGTGTGCTGCTGGTATATGAAAGCTTTTCGCTCAGGTTTTTACGGACATCCTCGAATTGCTTTTGTTTCCACCAACAGCATCTGCCAAGGTGAACAAGTGGCCAACTTATGGAAGCCTCTTATGGAGGAAGGACTCCACATAAACTTTGCCCACCGCACTTTCCGTTGGGACAGCGAAGCATCGCTGAAGGCCCACGTGCATTGTGTGATAGTCGGATTCAGCAGAGAAAGCGAAAAGACAAACGATTATCTGATATTTGACAACGACAAAGTTACGAAGGCCAGCCACATCAACGCCTATCTGATGGATGCGCCCGACGTGTTTATTTCAAGTCGGGTCTCCCCCATTTGCGATGTTCCTTGGATTGGCATAGGAAACAAACCCATAGACGGCGGCAACTATCTCTTTACAAAAGAAGAGATGGAGGACTTCATTAAGATAGAACCCCGTTCAGCGCAGTATTTCAAGCCTTGGTATGGCTCAGAGGAGTTCATCCACCAGAAGCCTCGCTATTGTCTTTGGCTTGGGTCTTGCTCGCCAGCAGAGTTGAGGCAGATGCCGCATTGCATGAAACGGATAGAGGCTGTAAGGGATTCAAGACTGGCAAGTAAGAGTGCTGGAACTCGGAAACTTGCCGACCGTCCGACCCGATTCCACGTCGAAAATATGCCCGACAGCAATTTTATTATTGTTCCAAGAGTTTCTTCAGAGCGTCGTCGGTATATTCCGATGGGATTTATGTCGCCTAATAATTTCACCAGCGATGCCGTACAAATCATCCCCGACGCCACGCTCTACCATTTCGGCGTTCTTGAGTCGAGTGTCCACATGGCGTGGATGCGCGTGGTTTGCGGTCGGTTGGAAATGCGCTACCGCTATTCCGCCAATATCGTCTATAACAACTTCCCCTGGCCCACTCCTACGGAGGCGCAGAAAGCCAAGATTGAGCAGACTGCAAAGGCGATTCTCGATGCCCGCGCCCTCTATCCCGACTCCTCGCTGGCCGACCTCTACGACGAGCGCACCATGCCTGCCGAGCTACGCCGCGCCCATCAGGAGAACGACCGCGCTGTGATGCAGGCCTACGGGTTCGACATCAAGATGAACGAAAGCGAGTGCGTGGCGGAGCTGTTCAAGCACTATCAAGTTCTTACGAAATAAAAAATATGAAAGTCGATTTCCGAAACGATATTCTGCCGCTGAAAGACGCGCTCTACCGACTTGCGCTGCGCATCACGCTCGACAGTCGCGAGGCGGAGGACATCGTGCAGGAAACGATGCTGAAAGTATGGAACCGGCGCGAGCGGTGGGACGAAATCGACTCCATCGAGGCATTTTGCACGACCATCTGCCGAAATCTGGCGCTCGACGCCCTGAAAAAGGCCGAAAACCGCCATGTCTCGCTCGACGAGAGCCCGCTCCAGCACCCCGACTACGCCCCGACGCCCTTCGAGCAGGCCGTCAGCCAAGACCGCATCCAAATCGTGCGCCGCATCATCGACACACTGCCCGAAAAGCAGCGAACCTGCATTCAACTGCGCGACATCGAGGAGAAATCCTACAAGGAAATCGCCCAAATCCTCGACATCACCGAAGAACAGGTGAAAATCAACATCTTCCGGGCACGACAAACCATTCGCCAACAATTTAAACAAATCGAATAGAAAAATGAAAAAAATCTTTACTTTAATGGCGCTCTGCCTCGCGATTGCAGCCAGTGCGCAAACGTATTCAATCTATCCCGTACCACAGAGTATGACGGCAGGCAGCGGAACCGTAGCCTTCACGTCGAACGTGAACGTGGTCTGCGAGAGCAGCATCGACGAGCCTACGCGCAACCGCCTGTCTGAAATCCTCACGGAACACGGGCTTTCAGCCACTTTTTCTGCGGAAATCAACGACAATGCAGCCAATATCCTGCTCGGCGTGAACGGCAGCGGCGAAATCGTTGACCAGCAGGCCACGGCCGAGAACCTGAACCGCACCGCACTTAGGCAGTCGGGCAAATACGACCGCCACGTGCTCCACCTGTGGAAATCGGGCGACCATGCCCGCCTCATCGTCCTCGGCGAGCACACCGACGCCGTTTTCTTCGGACTGGCCTCGCTCGAGCAGATGATGGACCAATACGCATCAAGCGCCATGCCCGCCGTCACCATCGGCGACTATGCCGACCTGCAAAGTCGCGGTCTGGTGGAGGGCTACTACGGCTATCCCTACAGCGTCAGCGTGAAGAAAGACCTGATGCGCTTCATGATGCGCTGCAAGATGAACACCTATCTCTACGGTGCGAAGAGCGACCCCTACCACTCGGAGCAGTGGACGGCGGCCTACCCCACGAGTATCACCTCCGACCAAGAGGAGAAAGGCTGGCTCTCGCAGGCCATGGTGCGCGACATCACGAAGCAGTCGGCGGCCACGAAGGTGAACTTCATCTGGGCCATCCATCCGGGAAACAGTTTCCTGAACAGTGAATCCGTCGTGGACGACATCATGGGCAAGTTCGACAAGATGTATCGCCTCGGCGTGCGCCAGTTCGCCATCTTCGTGGACGACGTGGCCCTTCCCGGCAGCGGCCAATATCAACTCAACGCCAATCGCCTCACCTCCGTGCAGCGCCGTCTGGAATCGAAGTACAACAAGGCCGGCGCGGCTCCCGCCGACACCGTGCGCCCCGTCCACTTCGTGCCCCACATCTATGCCACCAGTTGGGTGGGTGAAGAAGAGCGGCGTGGCTACTACACCGCCCTCGCCTCCACGCCCAAGAACGTCACCATCTACACGACGGGATGGGGCGTGTGGAGCATTCCCAACAGCAGCGACCTCGAAGTGGTGCGCCAATACCTGGGCCGCGACGTGGGCTGGTGGTGGAACTACCCCTGCAACGACAACTCCGACGGCCAGATCTACACGAAAGACATGTACGCCAACTTCTTCGAGATGCCGCAAGTGAACAGCAACGGAACGGTGCCCTCCACCCTCACCGGAGGCGTCGGCATCGTCAGCAACCCGATGCAGGAGGGCGAAATGTCGAAAGTGGCGCTCTTCAGCGTGGCCGACTACTCGTGGAACACCGGCGGATTCAACAACCTGAAGAGTTATCAGGCCGCTGTCCGCGCTGTGGTGGGCAACGACGACGCAGAGGATTTCTCCTTCCTGTGCGACTACCTGCGCTGGAACGACCCCGCATCCTTGGGCACCATCCTGAACAACGTGAAAAGCCAAAACCGCATCAGCAACCCCTCGAACACCTATAGCAAGCAACTGCGCGAGCGCATGGAGCGCCTGCAGACGGTCTGCGCCAAGTTCGTTGCCTACAAGGAAAGCACGCGCGAAAGCGACCGCCTGCTCTACCACGACATTGCCCCGTGGCTGCTCAAATTGCAGTCGATGGTGAACCTCACCATCGGCATGATGGATGCCGCACAAGGCACCTCAGACCTCACTGAACGCTGGCCGGGCTACTTGAACGCGCTCGGACAGATTGGCGACCTCGAGACGAACTCGGCCTTCACGGCGTATGCCCTCGAAGGCATGGGAAGTTGGATCAGCGTGTCGTGGCAGCAGGCACAGACCTCGCATAAGAATTTCTACCCCTTCACGGGTTGGCTGCGCGAAAACATCCTGAACGACGTGTTCGGTGCCTCAGAGCAGCAGGCGGCAATCCACAACCTGCCGACCGACCCGGGCACGAGGCTCCGCGCCGACTTCAGCAACAACATGTATTACATCAGGCTCTCGGGAACCGAAATTCCAAACGGATGCTATATCGGAATCAGCCTGCCGGAGCCCATCCGCGTGGGCACGTTGGCACTGGCCGACGAATTGCGCCAGCAGTTCACCATCCGCTACAGCGAGGACTTCCGCACATGGAAGACGCTGGACAGCAACGCCGAAATGCCGGCCGACTTCGTGAAATACATGATTTTCGAGAACAACAGCGGCCAGCCCGTCACACCCTCGTTCAACGCACGCCAGTTTGCCATCACGCCCCAATCGGCTCCCGTCATCAGCAGCATCAACGTGCCCGAGGGCAACAACGCCGAGGGACAGCCGCTGAGCCACCTCACCGACGGCGACTATTCTACATGGTGGGCCGTGGAGAAAAACCAGTCTAACGGCGACACCTACGTGCTCAACCTCGCCAGCGAGACCGACATCCACGACGTGCGCATCTGCTTCGGCACCAAGAACAGCGACTACATGAACACCGCACGAGTGGAAGTGTCGGCCGACGGCTCCACATGGACGCCGCTCGCGGTCAAGGGCACATCCGTCACCACGTTCAACCTGACGAGCGACTACGCCGTTCAGGGTGGCAGCGAAATGAAATACATCGACTTCGACGGAGCGGGAACCTCCGCCAAATATGTGCGCCTGCGCGTCGTCAACGCAAAAACCAACAAATGGCTGCGCCTGTTTGAAATGGAAGTGAACGGGCAGGGACTCGTTTCGCCGCGCTGCTTCGACGGCAACGGATTCGCCATGAACAAAGCCTTCGACACGAAAGCCTACACCAGCGTCTTGCCCGGCAAAAACGCCATCACCTACCGCTTCGTAAGGCAATATCCCGTCACGGCACTGTCGGTCTTCTGCGGCAAACAGATGCCTGCAAGCGTGAATGTCGAGGTGACGGACGACGGCGAGTCGTGGACGTCGCTGGGCAGTTTCTCGAACAACGCGCACCGCATCGACCTCTCGCAGTATCCCGAAGCCTACGCCGTGCGCCTGTCGTGGAGCGGCCAGACGATGGAAGTTCACGAATTCCTCGAGGAAAACGACAAGTCGGCCATCCTTCCCACGGCCATTTACGGCGTCTATGAAGACCTGACGACCGACAAGTCGGCCATGCCGATGTACGACCTGCAGGGCCGTCGCGTCACGCAGCCTCGCGCCCGTGGCATCTACATCCAGGGCGGCCGGAAGATACTCTATTGATTTTTGTGGCAAAGCATAGTTGTGATTAGGAAAATTTAACATTTAAAACCTGTAACTTTTTCTCCACAGAATCGTCAAGATATATAGATATGGACTATAAGTATATCAATCAACTGCTCGAACGCTACTGGGCTGCAGAGACAACGCTCGAAGAAGAGAAAATCCTGCGCACATTCTTCAGTCAGGCCGATATTCCCGCCGAACTGCAGATGTACAAAAGCCTTTTCGCCTACGAAAGCACGCAGAAGACGGACGTGAAGTTGGGAGCCGACTTCGACGAGCGGATTCTCTCGATGACGGAAGAGCCCGCAACCGTGAAGGCACGCCGGATTACCCTTGGCCAACGCCTGATGCCATTGTTCCGCGCAGCCGCCATCGTCGCCGTGATTCTGACGCTTGGAAACGCCATTCAGAAGCCCTTCAGCAGCGATGAAAACGCTGGAAACATCGCCGCAGGAATGCAAGAAGGCGAAAACGGGGTTTCAGTGGCCATCAATGTGGACTCGGCCATGCTCGACACCATGCAGCAGAGCCGCTCAACCCACCAAGACGCGTTCATTGGCAACAAGAGCATCGAGCAAACGTTGATGACGAATGAGTAATTTCTATGCTTTCTCTATAAAATCAATGTTTAGTTAAAACAAGTCCGAAACTGTGAAGTTTCAATTTCTCTCAAGATTCTAACAAGACGTTTTGTTAGCAGCAAGCCACCAGTCTGAGTGAGACAGGTGGCTTGTTTGTTTTTGGGAAAAACGATGGGGTTTCAGCGTCTTAGAGCCAGTGCGCGGTTTTCGGCAGCCTCCATCTGCTCGCGCTCGCCCGGGCCTTTGTCGTTCTGTCCGCAGAGATGCAGAATGCCGTGGATGATGACGCGGTGAAGTTCCTCGTCGTAAGGTTTTCCGAACAGTTCGGCATTGGAGCGAACCGTGTCCAGCGAGATGACGAGGTCGCCGTTGAGCATGTCGCCCTCGCAATAGTCGAAGGTGATGATGTCGGTGAAATAGTCGTGATTGAGAAACTCGCGGTTCACCTCAAGAATCTTCTCGTCGGTGCAGAAAAGATAGCCGATTTCGCCGATTTTCCTCTGGTAGGTGGCTGCCACGGCCTTAATCCATCGCGTCGTCTCGCGCTTTTTGATGTCGGGCATCCTGACGCCCTCTGTTTGATAGCTGATCATAACTCACGTCACAAGGTAGGAAGAAACTCACTGACGTCGTGGCCGAGACTTTGCAACTCGCGCACAAACGACGAAGAAATGCTTTCAAGACCTGGCTCGGCAGGAATGAGAATGGTCTCGATGCCCGAAAGACGGCGGTTCAGGTCGGCCTGCTCGCGCTCGTATTCGAAATCCTTCACCGAGCGCACGCCCTTCACAAGATACTGCGCGCCACACTCGCGGGCCAAGTCAACCGTCAGCCCCTCGTAGGGCACAACGTCGATGCGCGGTTCGTTGGCATAGAGGCGCTCAATGGCCAAAACACGCTCCTCGGCCGAGTGGCTGGGGTGCTTGGCAGCATTTGTTCCGACACCGATGACGAGCATGTCAAACAGTCCGAGAACCCGCGAGACAACCGATTCATGTCCGATTGTAAAAGGGTCGAATGAACCCACAAATAGTCCTTTTCTCATCACTTTCTGGTATTTTTAACGTAAAAAATCATCGATTCAAATGGAAATTTCCGCCTGCCATGCTCCTGACGACGCCTTTCATCTCAAGGGAGAACAGAATGGCCGAGAGGCGGCCAATCGGAATGCCGCTCTGCACACTCAGGATGTTCACCTGCAAATCGTTCTGCCGCTGTAAGGTGGCGACAACTTTATGTTCTTCCTCGGTCAGTTCGGGGAAAAGCTGCGCCTCGATGCCCTGTTCGTGGGCGGCAGAGAGAGCGGCGTCGGTGGTCCAGCCCATGGTTTCGACCAAGTCGGCGGCACTGCAAATCAGGCTGGCCGTGCTTTCCTTAATCAGCAGGTGGCAGCCCTCGCTGAACTTCGCTCCGACGGAGCCGGGGAAGGCGAACACTTCGCGGTCGTAGTCGCGGGCTATCCGCGCCGTAATCAGCCCGCCGCCCTTCGTGGCACTCTCCACGAGCACCACGGCGTCGGCCATGCCTGCCACGATGCGGTTTCGGCGCACGAAATTCGACTTATCGACGCGCGTCTGAAACATATATTCCGTCAGCAGGCCGCCGTGCGAAAGCATTTCCTCGGCCGTCTGCCGATGGGCCGTGGGATAGAGTTCGTCGAGCCCGTGGGCCAGCACGCCCACCGTTTCGTAGCCCTGCGCCAGCGCGTGGCGATGCGCACAAATGTCAACCCCGTAGGCCAGACCGCTCACAATCAGCACGTTGGGGCACAGTTGGCGCAGTTCCGCCATGAATTTCCGGACAAGGTCCTGCCCGTAGGCCGTGGTGTGGCGCGTGCCGACGATGCTCACGATTCGCAACTGGTTCAGGTCGGCCGAGCCTTTGTAATACAGCATAAGCGGAGCGTCGGCACACTCGCGAAGCCGCTGCGGATAGCGGTCGTCGGCCATCGTGAGCGGAACAATGCCCAGCGCCATGTCTTGCTCAAACTCGGCTTCTGCCAACCGGAGTGCCTCGTCCATGTTGTTGAAGGCGTCAACGAGGCGGTCGGAGGCGTCGGGCAGGATGTCGCGAATGTGCTGCCTGCGCTCGACAATCTCCGTTGCCGATTCCGCACGGCGATAGAGGTCGAGCAGTCCTGCCAGACCGAAGTAGCCGAGTCGGGTCAGGGCGATGGTGTTGATAATTTCCTGCTGGGTCATATTCCATGCAAAAATACATATAAATCAGCAAGTAAGCAAATTTTTGACAAAAAAATCTCCGCGACCACCTGCTGGCAGTCGCGGAGAAGTGAGTGAAGTCAAACTAATGAATGACTTTTTAGTAGAGCGAATAGTAACCGTCCTTCGCCCAGAACAACTTGGTGTAGTAGCCACCCAGCGTGTTGTCGCCGCCACAGTTAGCACTGACAGCAACGTTGTAGTTGTCCTTGTTGTAGGTGTACTCGTCGGTCGGATAAGGCAGACGATGCGGAGGCGTAGGATAGTCGCTCTGCTGAGTGTCGCGCTGGAACTTCACGGAGGGGAAGCCCGTGCGACGGGTCACGTTCCAAGCCTCCAGTTCGTTCATGTAGCCGAAGTTCAGCCAGAGTTGCGTAGCGACAACTTTCTGCGAGCCATCCCAAATCTTCTCGGCATAAGCGACGAAGTCGTCGTTGGTGGGAACAGTCAGTTCGCGGAAGCCGTTGTAACTGTCGTTGCCCTCTTTGTAGAGCGACGAAGTGGTCTTCATGTTCCAGTAGTACTCGTTGGAGAGTGCTACACCATTGACGAAGTTCGTCTTGGCAGCAGCGGTATTGGCTGTCACGCCATAGCCCATGAGGTAGGCCTCGGCCTTGCTCAGAGCCACCTCGGCTGCATTGATCCAGATACCGTTGAGGTTGGCGTTGCCCTGATAGGTAGCCCAGCCTGCGAAAGCGATGGTGTCGATGTAGCAGTAGTAGTTCGACGAAGCAATGCCACGGTTCACATACTCCTTGTTCTTGTCGTCAGAAATTTTGCTGATTTCAGAACTTGTCAGAGCATTGTTGTAAGCCACATACTCGCCGTCGGGGTTGCAGTCGTAGATGGCAGCCAGACGCGGGTCGGTATTGGCATCGGGAATACCGTTGGCAGGAACGTTCATGGCGTCGAGCATGGCCTGCGAGCCAGAGCCTTCGCCACGACCGGCCAGAGCCTGGGCGATACCCTTACCGAAGTTGAACTTATCGGTCTGCGTGTCGCCGTTGACACCCATGTTCTGGTCATTGGTCTCGATAACGGGATACTTCGACGGATTGCCAAGAATTTCACCGATGGCAGCGCGAGCCTGAGTGGTCAGGTCGCCGTTGGTGGCCAGGTGAAGGGCAATGCGCAGGCGCAGCGAGTTCACATAGCGCTGCCAGATGTCGGCACTGCCTGCGGCACTGGTGATGTCCTGACGGCCGAGCGAGGCAAGACCGGCAGCGTTCAGGTTGCCAGCGGCAAAGTAGTCGCCAACTTCTTTCAGGTCGGCCAGAATCTGAGTGTAGAGAGTCACGTCGTCGTCATAGACGGCTTGTTGCTTGGCAGCAGCATAGTCGCCCGTCTTCCAGAGGGTACCTGCACCCGAGAAGGGAACGTCGCCCCAGATGGAGAGCATTTCGTGGAGTTGAGCCTCAACGAGTGTGCGGCCTAAGAGAACGAAGATTTCGTTGGCGGCTTTCTGTCCGTCGGGCAGGTTGTTGTAAGTGTCTTCCAACACGCGATACTGGGTAAGCATGTTGTAGAAATCCTGCCAGCGAATGTTGAAATAGCCCTCACTGGCACCACGGAAGCGACCGCGGCCGTTGGTATTGCCAATCACGCCCGAGAAAGTTCCCGATGTGGTAGACTGGGTGTAGTAGCGCCAATAGGTAGGATTCATCCATCCGTTTCCGGCATCAAGAATGCCCGTGAACACCTGCGGAACGCCTACGGTTGTTGTCTTCGAGGGGTCGGCGTACTTCGAATCGTAGTCTGAATCAGAGCAAGAAGCAAGCGTCATAAGCCCCACAGCTGCAAAGACCATAAAAAATATCTTTTTCATATTCTTTCTTGTTTTATTGTTTCTATTTAGCTAACTGTTATATTAAAATTCTAAGAAGATAGACTTTTAGAAGCTTGCACGGAGAGAAACACCGAACGTGCGCGAACTAGCCGTAGAACCACCAACCTGAGCCTGATATACCCAGTTGGTACCATCGGTCGTTTCAGCATCAAACAGTTTCAGGCTGCGATAGATGTAGAACGGGTTGCGTGCGAAAGCAGAGATGGTGAGGTTGTTGCAGGCAAACTTCTTGGTGATGGCGCTGGGCAGCGTGTAAGACAGGCTGATTTCGCGGCACTTCAAGTAGCTGTTCTTCTGAATGGCCTCTTCGTAACTCTGAGTAGAACTGGTACCCCAACCATACTGCATGTCGTTGACCTCAAACTGGGTGACGATGGTGTTGTTGGGAGTTCCATCGGCATTGACACCCTGCTGGATGAGACCGTTGTCCCATACATAGTGGCCGTCAATCTGGGTCGTTCCGCGCTGATAGCCGGAAGGCGCGCTCACGGCAACGATAGAGCCCTTGTTGTTCACGTCGTCGGCTGTGCTGTAGTAGTAGAGACCACCGCTCTGGCCGTCGCGTACGCCTACGGCGTCCTTGATGATACCAGTGTCCATGTAGTACTGCCACGGCTGGTTGATGACATCACCGCCGATGCGATAGTCGAACGACAGGTCAAGCGTCAGGTTCTTCCATGTCAGGCTGGTGCCGATACCACCGACCACCTTCGGCATGGCGTTGCCAACTTTACGACGCTTCGAAGTGTCGGTCACATAGAGACCGTCCTGCGTCAGTTTGCCGAGGTCTTCGCTGATTGAAAGCGTTCCCTCTTCAAGAACCTTGTCGAGTTCTGTGCCGGTTGACATCAGCGAACCGTCACTCATGCGATAGAGGTGCTTGTGAACATAGCTGTAGAAGTCACCCATCGGCTGACCTACGTGCGATTCCAGTGTGGCTGCACCGTTGTCCCAGTTTGCGTGCGAGAGTACGTCGAGACCGTCGGCCAGTTTCTTCACTTCGTTCTTGTTCCATGCGATGTTAGCGCGGATATCCCAACGCCAGTCCTTGGTTTGAACAGGTGTGCCATAGGCTGCAAATTCAATACCCTTGTTGGTCAGGTTACCAATGTTCATCCACATGCTGCGTGCACCCATCGATGCTGCCGACGTGGTCTGGAGAAGCTGGTCGGTGATGTCGTTGGAGTAATAGGTGAATTCAAATCCGAGACGGTTCTTGAAGAACTTGCTCTCCAAACCGATTTCAAATTCCTTCTTCTTCTCAGGACGCAGGCTTTCGTTACCTACCGACGTGCCGATGTAGTTATAGACAATCGAGCCGCCGTGCTCCAGAGTGCCCTGGCTGAATGCGTTGTTGGCAAAATAGACACCGGGGTCGTTACCTACGATACCATAGCTGATGCGGATCTTACCGTAGTCGTACCAAGCGGGGTTCTTGCTCTTCAGCATCTCGGTGAAGATGATTGATGCGCTGACTGAGGGATACCAGAACGAGTTGTTGCCCTTCTTCAGGGTAGAGGTCTTCTCGTTGCGGATAGAACCTTCCAGATATGCCCAGCTGTCGAAGCCGTAAGATGCGGTCAGGAATGCACCTGTGCGCAGCAAGTGCGACTCGCTCGAGCCGGCACTCTTTGTTCCAACAGAAGCATTGAGGTTGAACCAGTTCTCCTGGCTCAGACCGTTGTTGGTGCCTACGCTGGAGAGGTAGTAGTCCTCCTTACGGGCATTGTAACCCAGAGTGGCCTGAATGTTGTGCTTCTCTGCGAAAAGCTTGTCGAAACTCAGCATGGCATCGCCGTAGAGAATCTCGTAGCGGCTGTTCTGCAGTCCGTAGTAGTCGCTGTATTGACCATTCGAGGAGAAGATGTGAGAATTCTCAGAGTAGTTCTTGTTCTCCTGCTTGTCGGCGGTGAGGTCGGTAGCCACGCGTGCGCTCAGCGTCAGGCCGGGGATAATTTCCCACGTGGGGTTGACGCTGGCAATCAGACGGTTGTGGTTTTCCTCCTGTGTGCGACCGAGGATGTTCCAGAAGTATTCGCTGACCAGCGAAGAAGAACCTAAGAGCGGGTAGAGCCACTGCTCGTTGGGAGTCAGGGTGTTGGCGCTGCCGCCGTTGCCCGACCATACGCTGTTCAGATAGCCGAGGCTGGTCATCGTGCTCTCGCGGATGGCTTTCACGTCGGTGAACGAGGTGAACATACCGGAGTAGTTCTGCACGATACGCGTGATACGATACGGACGGTTCTTGATATACTGCTTCAGATAGGTAGCAGAATAGTTCAGCTTCAGGTTCTTGGCGATGTCGAACGTACCGGCCAGATTGAAGTTGTGCTTGTTGTTGTTCGAGTTGAACTGCATCGACTTCACATCGCTGTAGGTGTAGGAGAAGCGGATGTTGTTACGCTCCGTGCTGTTGGTGATGGCGATGTTGTAGTTCTGGTTAAAACCGGTGCGGAACACCTCGTTCCACTGGTTGCCGCCAATGGGGCGATAGGCGCGCTTGCTGCCGTCGAAATAGGTGTATTCACGGCCGTCGTAGCGAGGACCATAGCTGTAACGAGTCGGATAAGGAGTCGTAATCGTGTTGCCGTTGCGGTCCACGTAGTTCGTGTAGTTACCAGTCAGGGCAATGGGGTCTTTGTCGCTGCCGAATGCCCAGTTGTCGAAACCAGGACCGAACTCTTCCTGCATGTCGGGCATGTAGGCCAGTTTGTCCCAACTGACGTTGGCACTGAGATCAACGTGCGTGCCAGTTCCGTTTGCACCCTTCTTGGTGGTAATCATGACGACACCGTTGTTACCCTCTGAACCATACAGTGCAGAAGCGGCAGCACCCTTCAGGATGGAGATGCTCTCGATGTCCTCGGGGTTGATATCGACCAGACCGTTCGAACGGATGCGCTGGTTGTCCCAGTAACCTTCGTTGTTGGTGTTGCCGTTGCGGATGGGCACACCGTCCATGACGATGAGCGGCTGGGTGTTACCCGAAATAGAGGTCAGACCACGAACCGTCATCGACACTGCCGACACGTTGCCGCCAGGTGCTGACTGCACGCGCACGCCTGCTGCCTTACCATATAGAGGGCGGAGGCAAAGTTCGGCGCTGCGGTCTTGACGAGGTCTTCGGCCTTCACTTGGCTCACCGCATAACCTACCTTTCGGGCATCTTTCTTGATACCGAGGGCGGTCACGACGACTTCATTCAGACCGTTGACGTCTTCCTGAAGCACAACGCTGACGTTGTTGGCGGCTTTCACCGTCTGGGGTGCGAAACCGATGTAACTCACCTCAATCTGGCTGTTGGCCGGACACTTGATAAGGAACTCACCGTCTGCATTTGTAATAGCACCCACTTTCACACCAGGCACCTTAACAGACGCTCCAATAACGGGTTCGCCGTTTTGGTCAACTACAGAACCTTTCACAGTGATGTCCTGTGCATAGATTCCCACGCTAAAGAGCATGAAAAGCATTGTCCATAGAGCTCTGCGTAAGAGCCCGCTTCCATTCTTTTCTTTTTTCATTGCTTTTTAATTTAAGGGGTTGATAGTTAGTTGTTAATAGTTAATATTGATTGATTAATTATGTATTTTTTCTGCGTTTTTTGGTATAATTTTTCTAATTGCGGTGTAAAATTAGATAAATTTTTGCAAACTAACGGCTCTATATGCTAATATTTTTAAAATTTATAAACGAATTTAACGTTCTTTAGGCCGCGCAGGATTCACATTAATAACGCAACAACTTTATAATTGTTTTATTCTCTCCGTATTTTTGTTTGATAAACTCGACAGGCGTTTTGTAATTCAATCTCTTTCTTGGCCTGTTGTTGATTCTGTCCTGTACCATATTGATGTC
>JAFUVC010000018.1 GCA_017483785.1 Prevotella sp. | reverse complement strand
TTTCATTTCTTAAAAATATGGGCCGATGAGCCGCCGTTCTGGTGAATTTTTCTTAATTTTGCGGGCGAAACTGAAAAATACGATTATCATGACTGCCAAAAACTACTCCGGAAGTGCATTTTCCGACACCAAACCGCATTACGACATTCTCGACGGACTGCGCGGCGTGGCTGCGCTCGTCGTCATTCTCTACCACGTTTTTGAATGCTTCGACTGGTCGCCGGCCCCGCGCGGCTATCTGGCCGTGGATTTCTTCTTCGTGCTCTCGGGATTCGTCATCGGCTATGCCTACGACGACCGCTGGACGCCCTCCAAAGGTCGCGAAGCCTTGACCACAGGCGACTTTTTCCGCCGTCGGCTCATTCGGCTGCATCCGATGGTGGTGGCCGGAGCCGTCATCGGAGTCGTTTGCTTCCTGATTCAGGGCAGCGTGCGGTGGGACGGCTCGCAGGTGGGCACGAGTTTGGTGATGCTCGCGCTGCTGCTCAATATGTTCATGATTCCCCTGTTTCCCGAGATGGAAGCCGACGTGCGCGGAAACGGCGAGATGTTTCCCCTAAACGGCCCGAATTGGTCGCTGTTTTTTGAATATATCGGCAACATTCTCTATGCGTTGCTGCTGCGCCGATTGTCGGCGAAGATTTTGGCCGTCGTGGCCGTTGTCTCAGGAGGAATTTTGTCGTATATTTCCTTGCGCGAGGGCTATCTCGGCGTGGGCTGGACGCTGGCCGACGGCGGTTTCTGGAGCGGACTGGTCAGGATGTTGTTCCCTTACTCCGTGGGCCTGCTGATGGCGCGTCTTTTCCGTCCGATGCCCATTCGCCACGCATTTTGGTGGTGTGGCGCGGTCATCGTCGCGGTGGCGTGTCTGCCCGCCGTTTTTCCCGTCTTGCAGACTGGATTTTTCGATGCCTTGTGCGCAGTCGCCGTTTTTCCGTTGTTGGTATGGATGGGCGCGTCGGAAATGTCGGTCGGCACGGCGACTAAGCGCGTCAGCCGCTTTCTGGGCGACCTCAGTTATCCGCTCTATGCCGTTCACTATCCGCTCATGTACCTTTTCTATGCGCGAATCGGCTTCGAGGGCGACCTCGTCCCCATCGCAAAACTCGGCGAAACGTGGCCGGAAGCCCTTGCCGTCGCCCTCGGCAGCATTCTGCTCGCATGGGTCTGCTTCCGCTTCTACGACCTTCCGCTGCGGCAGTGGATCGGCTCGTCAATCAAGAAAAAGTGAAAAAAATCGTGTATAGGGTTAACTTTTTCATCGCCTGAAGGGTATTATGATAAAATACGTGATGGAAAAGATGCATATACAGAGGCTGTTCAAGCAGCACTACGCCCCGATGCTGAGAGTGGCCTGCGCCATTCTCGGCGACGAGCAGGAGAGCAAGGACGTGGTGAGCGATGTCTTTGCCTGTCTGCTGCACGGAAAAACGGCTCTGATGCCCGACACGGAGGCGCACTATCTGCTGACGAGCACGCGCAACCAATGCCTGAAACGCCTGCGCCACGAGGCCGTGAAACGCCGTATGGCCGACTTGGCTGCTGCAGAGCCGTCGGTCTGTCTTCAAGACGACGACAATCGGTTGGCCGACATCGACGAGTTCATGGCCAATCACCTCTCCGAGCAGGAGCAACGCATCTGCCGCCTCCGGTTCAGCGACGGCTACACCTATGACGAAATCGCCGCCCAAGAGGGAATGAGCCGCGTGGCCGTCTGGAAACATCTTTCCCATGCCCTAACCCTTATCAGAAACCATTTTAAAAAACAATGACTATGCAGAGGAAAGAAAGAAAACAGCAGTTTCTCGATATGCAGGAGCATCCCGAGAACTATACCGAAAGGCAGATAGAGGCCATGATGGACAACCTCGACCGCACGCCAGACGTGGAAAAGGCCTGGCACGACTTTGAATCCACGCACTTCCCCAAGGCAAAAGCGATATTTCGCACTTCATTTCAGAAGATTGCCGCCTCGTTCATCGGCCTGCTGATGCTCTCGGGCATCGCATTGGCCGCCGTCCACATCGTCAGCAGCCGCCATGACAACGGAAACGGCACGCTCCAAACGGCCGACTCCACCGCCAAGGCATCGGGCAGAAGCGAAATCGAGCCAACCACGGGAACAACTCCACGCATGGTGGTGTTCGAGAACACCGAATTGCAGCGGATTGTTGACAGCCTCACCAATTATTATCAGGTAAAGCCTGCCTACCGGAGCGAGTCCGTGCGCCATCTGCGACTCTATTTCGAGTGGGACCAGCGCAACAGCATCGGCGACATTGCCGGCCAAATCAGCCAGTTCGACCACGTCAGCATCAGTCTGAGGGGCGACAGCATCATCATTGAGTAAAGGAGGTCGAACCATGAAAAAAATGACAATCCTCCTGCTGCTCTGCGCCATAGTGCAGGCGGCAAATGCCCAGCGCGTGTCGCGCAACTATAAGGACAAGTCGATGTCGAAAGTGCTCATGGACCTGCGCCGCAGCACCGACCGCTACAAAATCGCCTTCATCCACAACGAACTGGAAGACTACACCGTGACGAAGCAGTTCAGCGGCCTGACCATCCCCGAGGCCATCCGCGAGTGCATCGGCTACTACCCCATCACGATGAAAAACGTGGGCGACAGCCTCCTCTTCGTCGAAGCCATGCTGAAGACGTAAGGCAAACTCATCGGACGACTTGTCACCGACCGAAAACGGCCCGTCACCTATGCAACCATCGCCCTGATGAACAACAGCGACTCGGCCATCGTCAACAGCGGCGTGAGCAACGAGAACGGCGACTTCGTCATCCCCACCACCGAGCGACGGCTGCGCATCCGCATCAGTTGCGTGGGCTACGAGACGCAAATTTTGAACTGCGAGACAGGCGACATCGGCACCATCACCATGCAGGAAACGGCCAAGCAAATCGGCGAAGTCGTGGTGGAGGGAAGCCTGCACACCGCCAAGCAGGACAAAGACGTCTATATTCCCAACCAGCGCCAGCGCAATGCCGCCGACGGAGGCATCAGCCTGCTCGACAACCTGATGATTCCACAACTCGACGTGAACCGCATCAGCGGCGAGGTGAAGAGCCTGACCAACCGAGGCATCACCTTCGCCATCGACGAGCGCATCGTCGATAAGGACGAGATAGACCAAATCCGCCCCAAGGACGTGCTCCGCGTGGAATATATCGACATGCCTACGGGCAAGTTTGCCGACAAGGAAGTGGTCATCAACTTCGTCATGCGCCACTACAACTACGGCGGCTACGTGGAGGCCAAGCACCGCAGCAGGTTCCTGCACGTGGTGGGCGAAAACAGCATCCAGGCCAGTCTCGACCACAAGAAAATGAACTACTCGCTGCTCGTGGGCAACGGCTACAAGAACGAGCGCAGCGCCGCCGACGAAACCGAAGAAGACCTGCTGACCGACAAGCGATTCCACAAATCGACCACGAGCCAGTACGACCACATCAAGGAATGGCGCAACTACGGGGTGTTCCGCGCACGCTACCAAGCGGAAAAACTCACACTGACGGGCGAGGTCGGCATCACGCAGGACAGAACGCCCGAATACGGTTACACCGAAGACCTGACCTACAGCGGCGACATCACGGCCAAACACACCGCCAAGAGCACCACCGGCCAACAAAACACGAGGACATACGTCAAGACGGCTGCCGACTGGACCCTCACCAAGAAACAGCGGCTGTTCTGCGATGCCATCTTCTCCTTCGGGCGCAACCGCTATGACAATACCTATCTGGAAAGCGACGGCTACGACATCGCCTCGCATACCAAGGAGAAAGCCTTTCACGCATTTGGAACCATCGGCTATGTGAACAACTTCGATGCAAAAAACAGCCTTTCGCTGAGTGTCATAGAGTTCTATCACCACTACGACGTCCAGTATCGGGGCACGCTGCCTGCCGACCGCAACACCAGAGAGTCGGAAACCATCGTATGGCCCGTCTATACCTTTAAACCCAACCAGAAATGGATGTTCAACTTCCGCCCGTTGGGCTTCAGCGTGGCCCACTGGAAGACACAGACCAACAGCGAAACCTTCTTCTCCTCCAGAGGTTCCGTCACCGTGAAATATCGGGTGAACAAGCAGAACAGCCTCGAATCGGCCATCTACTTGGGCAACAGCACACCGAATGCAGCCACCCGAAGCGAAGTGGAGCAAATCGTCAACCGATATGAAATCATCCGAGGCAATCCCGACCTGAAAAAGACCATTTTCAGTACCATTTATCTAAACTACAGCCTGATGCTGAAGAACTGGCGACTGATGGCGCATCTGGAGTACCAACGGCTGGGCAACGTGGCGGTAGATACCTATACGCCCGAGGGCGAACGGCTGGTTCATTCCTACGCCAACGACGGCAATATGCACAACCTGACTCTGAACATCCAGCAGACCCTGTTCCTCCTGAACAGAAACCTGCAACTGAAAGGCGGCATCTCCTTAGAGCGCAACATCCTGACCGCACGCGAAGGAGCCACCCTGAACCACATCGACATCAACCTGAAAGCCCTCTACCACATCGGCAACTTCGCGCTGAGCGCCTACTACAACTCACCGAAGACCGCACTTTTCGACGCTTTCATCAAGTCGGCAGCCGACTATGGCATCAGCGCCACCTACGGCAACAAGGGTTTTTATGCCGAAATCGGGGCACGCCGGATGTTCCTGAGCGACAAAAGCCAGCGCTCCTACTACGACTTCGCCCATTATCAGTACAACCAGCGTATGCAGCGCGACGCCTTCGGCCCCTGGCTCTATATGCGCCTGTCCTACTCGCTCGACTTCGGCCGCAAGAGCAGTCGGCAAGACATCGAGGCCGGCAGCACGGGCGGCTCGGCCATCCTGCATAAGTGAGGCGAAGGCTTAAAAATGTTGTCCGCTCTCAACATTTTTTTTAGAAATTGCTTTCTGCTCTCAACAAAAATGTTTATCTTTGCACCGTCATTCTAAAATGAAATAACCGATGGAAAGACTTTTCGACATTTTTGCAAAGCGATTGGCACAAACCGACACGTCGTTTGTACGAAGCCAGATGAATGAAATTGAGTGGAAGGCAAGGATGATTGGCATCCGGGGAGCACGCGGTGTGGGCAAGACTACCTTGCTTCTGCAGCATATCAAACTGCATCGGAATCTCGACTCGACGGTGCTTTACACGTCGCTCGACAACATTTGGTTCAGCGACCACAGACTTTATGACCTCGCTTCTGACTTTGTGAAGCGCGGAGGCCAATTCCTATATCTTGATGAAGTTCACAAATACCCCAACTGGGCTCAGGAACTGAAAAACATCTACGATGACTTTGCAGAATTGCAAGTGATTTTCACAGGGTCTTCCCTGCTGGAAATTCTCAATGCACGGGCCGACCTCAGCCGTCGGGCCGTAGTCTATGAAATGCAGGGATTTTCATTTCGCGAATACCTGAATCGGAACCTCGGACTTTCACTTCCGTCCTTCAAACTGCAAGAACTTTTAGAAAATCATATAGAAATTGCCCATCGCATTGTCTCAGAGGTGAGAGTATTGGCTCACTTCGACGATTATCTTCAGCATGGCTACTATCCTTTTTACAACGAGTTGCCATCTCTCTATCGTTCACGGGTCAACGAAGTTGTCAATCTAATCATAGACATCGAATTTCCTCAGTTAAGAGGGGTTGACCCTGCCTATCTCCCCAAGATAAAGCAGTTGCTTTACATCGTTGCAGAGGCATCGCCGTTCATCCCAAACATCACAAAGTTGGGCGAGCGTATCGGCTTGACGAGGAATGCCTTGTTGGCCTATCTTTCTGCATTGCACGAAAGCCGATTGACATTCAGCGCACAAAAGGCTGCATTTGGAATCACACGTTTGCAAAAACCCGACAAACTCTATCTTGAAAATACAAATCTGATGTATATGCTGGCCGAAAACACGCCAAATTCCGGCAATGTGAGAGAGACGTTTTTTGCCAATCAACTGAGAAGAGACCACAGGGTGAATGTTTCTGAGAAGAGCGATTTCATGGTTGACGGCCACTATACATTTGAGATTGGCGGAAAAGAAAAAGGCAAAAAGCAAATTGACAACATCCCCGACAGCTACATCGCAGCAGACAACGTGGAACATGGTTTTGTCAACAAAATTCCACTTTGGCTATTTGGCTTCCTCTATTAAACGACGGTAAGCCAACTTCATATTTCTCAATTCGCAGAAAAAAACTTAAATTTGCAACATTAATAATATAAAAAATATGAGCGCAATGAACACGCAGACCCATTTTGGCACGAAGCAAAAGCATTTTTTCGCCGTTGACCTCGGCGCAACGAGCGGACGGACGATTGTAGGCACTTTTTCCGACGGGAAACTGAACTTGGAGGAAATTTCGCGGTTCGACAACCGGCTGATTGAGGTCGGCCGTCACGTCTATTGGGACATTTTCGCGCTCTATGCCGAAATCATCGGCGGACTGCGGCTCGCAGCCCAGCGCGGAATCGACATCGAGAGCATCGGCATCGACACGTGGGGCGTGGATTTCGTCTGCTTCGGCGACGACGGCGCTCCGCTGCGCAATCCGCTGGCCTACCGCGATCCGCAGACGTTTGAGGCCATCGACCACTATCTGGCGAACGTCCACGACCGCGAGACGGTTTACAACATCACGGGCATCGAGTTCATGAACTTCAACTCGCTCTACCAACTCCACGCCATGCACCGCGAGGGCAATTCGGCACTAAAAAACGCCGCGAAAATCCTCTTCATGCCCGACGCGCTGAACTATATGCTCACGGGCGAGGCCGCCTGCGAATACACGATTGCCTCGACTTCGCAACTGATTGACCCGAAAACGAAGGATTTTTCGCCAGAACTGCTGGCCTCGGTCGGGCTCCGGCGCGAACAATTCGGGCGGATGGTGATGCCGGGGACGAAAATCGGCACTTTAACCCCTGAAATTCAACGACTTACAGGACTTGGAGCCGTTCCCGTCGTGGCCGTCGCTGGTCACGACACGGCCTCAGCCATCGCCGCCGTGCCAGCCAAAACCGACCGTTTCGCCTATCTCTCGAGCGGCACGTGGAGCCTGATGGGCATCGAACTGGCCAGTCCGGCCATCACGCCGCGCAGCCGCGAACTCGACTTCACCAACGAAGGCGGCGTTGACGGTCGCACGTGCTTCCTGAAAAACATCTGCGGCATGTGGCTCTACGAGCGCTGTCGCAAGGAGTGGACGGAAAGCGGACTTTCGGGGCTGTCGCACGCCGAACTGCTGGCCTCGACGATGCATGCCGAGCCGTTCCGCTCCATCATCCACCCCGACGACCCGACGTTTGCCAACCCGTCGTCGATGGTGGCCGCCATTCAGGAATTCTGCCGCAAAACAGGCCAGCCCGTGCCCGAAACCACCGCCGAAATCTGCCGTTGCATCTTCGAGTCGCTCGCCCTGCGCTATCGGCAGGTGTTCGGCTGGCTGAAATCGTTCTCGCCCGCGCCGATTGACGTGCTCCACATCATCGGCGGCGGCTCGCAAAACGCCATCCTAAACCAGATGACCGCCGACGCCTGCAACGTCACCGTTCTGGCCGGTCCGCAGGAGTGCACCGCCCTCGGCAACGTCATGGTTCAGGCCAAAGCCGCCGGCCTCGCCACCGACATCCGCGAAATGCGCCAGTTCATCGCCGACGCAGTGGAACTGCGCCGCTTCGAGCCGCAGGAAACGGTGGGGTGGAGTGAGGTTTATGAGCGGTTTTCAGGACTCTAAATCGACATTAACAAGCCATAAATCGCAAAAAAATGCGGAAAAGTTTGGCTGGTATCAAAAAATAGCGTACCTTTGCAGTCGCAATTGAGCAATTGAGCGATTAGGGGCGTAGCCCAGTTGGTTTAGAGCGCTGCAGTCACATTGCAGAGGTCGCCGGTTCGAGCCCGGCCGTCCCTACAAAGGAAAAGAGAAGTCGGAAACGGCTTCTCTTTCTGCGTTTATGGGCGACTGAGATGGCGCACCATCAGTTGGGCGGCATTCTCGGAGGCCACGTCGTCGCCAAGCCGCTGGCGCACCTCGCGATAGTCGAAAAGCATGGTGGTGCGGGCGTCGTGGCCGGGGAGCAGCCTGCGGAGTTCGCTGCGGATGTTTTCCACCGAAAAGCGGCTGGCAAACAGTTCGCGGACGACTTCGCGGTCGGCAATCAGGTTGACGAGCGAGATGTACTTGCACCGGAAGAAATGCTTGAAAACGAAACTGACGAGCCGAGGCACGGGCGTTTTATAGCAGACGACCTGCGGCACGTTGAAAAGGGCGGCTTCGAGCGTGGCGGTGCCACTGGTAACGAGGGCCGCCGTGGCCTTCGCGAGCAGTGGAAAAGTCTCGTTTTTCACCAGTGTGACGGGTTTTCCCTCGATGAACGGGGCGTAAAAATCGTCGGAAATGGAGGGTGCACCGGCCACAACGAGTTGATAATCACCGACGTAGGGCATTGCGGCCTCGATCATCGACGGCAGATTGTCCTTGATTTCCTGTTTCCGGCTGCCGGCGAGCAGGGCGATGATGGGAGACCCACCCCCGTCCCCTCCCGAGGGGAGGGGCGATGAATTGCTACGGAACTCGCGAACTTCCTGAGCGGTGGGATTTCCCACATAGTGAATCGGGAAATGGTGGCGTTTCTCGTAGAAATCGACCTCGAAGGGCAGAATCGAGAACAATTTGTCCACGTCGCGCTTGATGCTGCGGATTCGCCATTCCTTCCATGCCCAGATTTTCGGCGAAATATAGTAGAAAACTTGGGGTGAAGCCTCTTTCTGGTTTTGAATTCTTGTCTGGTGGACGAACTTCGCGATTTTCAGGTTGAAGCCCGGATAATCGACGAGGATGACGCAATCGGGCTGCCACGCCATGATGTCGCGCTTGCAGAAACTCATGTTTCGGAAAATCGTGGGCAGGTGCAGGAGCACGGGCACGAAACCCATGTAGGCCAGGTCTTTGTAATGGCGCACAAGCGTTCCGCCGACAGCCTTCATCAGGTCGCCGCCGAAGAACCGGAACTCCGCCTGCGGGTCTTCTTTCTGCAACGCTCGCATCAGGTGAGAGGCATGGAGGTCGCCCGACGCTTCACCAACTATCAGATAGTATTTCAAGTGAAAAATGTGAAGTTAAAAGTCCCACTTGCGCAGGTGTTCCATATATTCATAGGCCGTCACGTCCAAATTCGTGGGCGTAATGGCCACGAAACCGTTGTTGAGGGCCCACTGGTCGGAGTCTTCGGCCTCGGGCTCGTCGTTTTCGTAGTGTCCCACCATCCAGTAATAGTCGTAGCCGCGCGGATGAGGCCGTTTCACCACCTCGTTCACCCAGCGTCCGTAGGTCATTCGGCAGACGCGGACGCCCTCAAACTGCTGACGGTCGGGGAAATTCACGTTCAGGCAGATGCCTCGCGGCAGTCCCTCGGCCAGCACCTGCTTCACAATGCGCTGCACATAGGGGCGGACGGGCTCCAGATTGGCGTTGGGCTCGTAGTAGCAACTCGAAAAGGCAACGGAAGGAATATACTTCATGCAGCCTTCGAGCGCCACGCCCATCGTGCCGGAATAATGGTTGTTTACCGTGGAATTATCGCCGTGGTTGATGCCGCCCAGCACCATGTCGGGCATTCGCTTGCCCAGACAGAACTGGTCGATGGCCAGTTTCACACAATCGACGGGCGTTCCGCTGCACGACCACACTTCCACGTCGTCGCCCATGTTGTTGCGACGGCGCAGCGTGAGCGGTTCCACCGCTGAAAACGCGCAACTGAAGCCGGAGCGCGGCCCCTCGGGGGCACACACCAGCACGTCGGCCAGCGGTTTCACAAAATCGACAAGAGCACGAATGCCGTTCGACTCAAATCCGTCGTCGTTGGAAATCAGAATCAACGGACGCGACTGGGCATCTTGCTCTGGGTTTTCTGTAAAATGATTCATATAATTTTATGTAAAAAATCTAATTTTGACTGCAAAAGTACGAAAAAAGGTTTAAATTACAAGATTCTCACATAAAATTCGTAACTTTGCATTTCTAAATTCGCATTTTTATGGCAAAAATCATAGCATTAGCAAACCAAAAAGGCGGTGTTGGCAAGACCACGACCACCATGAACCTCGCGGCCTCGCTGGCCACGCTGGAGAAGTCGGTGCTGGTCATCGACGCCGACCCTCAGGCCAACGCATCGAGCGGCTTGGGGGTGAATATCCAGGAAATCGACTGCTCGCTCTACGAGTGCATCATCGACCATGCCGACGTGCGCGACGCGATTTACACGACCGACATCGACGGCCTCGACATCATTCCGAGCCACATCGACCTCGTGGGCGCGGAAATCGAGATGCTCAACCTCGAGGGGCGCGAGCGGCTGCTGAAAAACATGCTCGACCCACTGCGCCCGGAATACGACTACATCCTCATCGACTGCGCCCCGTCGCTCGGTCTCATCACGGTGAACGCGCTGACGGCGGCCGACTCGGTCATCATCCCCGTGCAGTGCGAGTATTTCGCGCTCGAAGGCATCTCGAAACTCCTGAACACGATTAGAATCATCAAGTCGAAACTCAACCCGAAACTCGAAATCGAGGGATTCCTGCTGACCATGTACGACTCGCGCCTGCGGCTGGCCAACCAGATTTACGACGAGGTGAAGCGCCACTTCCAGGAACTGGTGTTCAAGACCGTCATCCAGCGCAATGTGAAACTCAGCGAGGCCCCGTCGCACGGCCTGCCCGCCATTCTCTACGACGTGGACTCCACAGGCGCGAAAAACCACCTCGCACTGGCCAAGGAAATCATCGGGAAATAAAAAAGCCCCCTCCCGACCTCCCCCGACTGGGGGAGGAGAAGGAAAGCAAAATTGTCAAATTGTAAATCGTCAAATAGTAAATTGCAAAGATGGCTGTTAAAAAGAAATTCGCAAACAAGAAAACCGCGCTGGGCAGAGGGCTGGACGCCATTGAAGGAGGAAAAGGACTCGACGCCCTCATCGACACCACGGGCGTGAAGACACAAGGCTCATCGACCATCAACGAGATAGCCATAGACCTGATCGACGCCAACCCCAACCAGCCGCGTCGGGAATTCGACGAGACCGCATTGCAGGAACTCGCCGACAGCATTCAGCAGATTGGCATCATCCAACCCATCACGCTCCGCCAAATGGGCGACGGACGCTACCAGATTATCGCCGGAGAGCGCCGCTGGCGCGCCTCGCAACGGGCCGGACTGACCTCCATTCCAGCCTATATCCGCACCATCGCCGACGAAAACGTGATGGAAATGGCACTCGTCGAGAACATCCAGCGCGAAGACCTCAACGACATCGAGATTGCGCTGGCCTTCCAGCATCTGCTCGAGGGCGACGGCATGACGCAAGACAAAGTGGCCCGCCGCGTGGGCAAGAGCCGCACGTCGGTGACCAACTTCCTGCGACTGCTGAAACTGCCGGCACAGGTGCAGATGGCCTTGCAAAAGAAAGACATCGACATGGGCCACGCTCGCGCCCTGCTTGCCATCGACTCGCCGTCGCTGCAAATCAAACTGTTCAAGGAAATCCAGAAAAACGGCTACTCCGTGAGGAAAGTCGAGGAACTGGCCCAGCAACTCAAAAACGGCGAAGACATCGAGACCGGAAAGAAGAAAATTGCCGCCAAGACGCGGCTGCCCGAGGAGTTCAACGTGCTGAAGAAGAAACTCTCGAACTTCTTCAACGCCAAAGTGCAAATGACCTATTCCTCGAAAGGAAAAGGCAAAATCAACATCCCCTTCACCAACGAGGAGGAACTGGAAAACATC
>JAFUVC010000131.1 GCA_017483785.1 Prevotella sp. | reverse complement strand
GCTCGGCACCGACAGCGAGTGTCAGGTTTTGCCCGTTTCTGACATTCCGCAGACCCCATCGCGCCTTTTCCACTACTCCTACAAGGAAAAAGTCCTGAAACCTTATATTGAGTCAGCAGATATCGTTCACGTTAATGGCTATACCGCCCAGGGAACGATAGATGCCATGCGGCTGGCTCGTCGTATGGGCAAAAAAGTGGTCTATACAGGCCACTGGCATCCGTTCCGTTGTCTAAGACATCCATTCTTGGGAAAAGTGTTTTTTTATCTGAAAATGAAGAGGGCAATAGAAAAATATGCGAATGTCGTGACAACAATCAACAATGAAGACACCCGGTTTTTCAAAAAAATCCACCCTCATGTGGTTCAGATTCCCCATTGGAATGAATTTCGTGAAGTTCAGCACCATGCTGTTGAACGGAATCCGAAAATGATTCTGTTTGTTGGAAGAATTGACGATCCGGTCAAAGGTCTCGGACAATTATATGCTCTTCCCGAGGGGACGTATGAAATTTGTTGTGTAGGACGAGGGGAAATTCCTATACAGAGAAAAGATATTGTACAATTCGTTGATATTCCTACGCATGACCTGCTGAATCTGTATCGCAAGGCCGCTTTGCTGGTGATTCCCTCAAAATACGAAGCGTTCAGTTTCGTGGCTCTCGAAGCGCTCGTTCAAGGCACTCCTGTGTTAATGTCTGACAGGGTACGCATAGCCGACTATTTGGAAGGAGTTGATGGCTATGCCGTCTATCGATATGGCGATTCAGAAGATTTTACTGAGAAAGTTGCCCGCCAGATAGGAGCGAGTGTTGATGTTGAAAATATCAGACGCATTTTCGATTCAAAGATAATTGCCGAAAAATACAAAAAATTATATTTATCGTTAGTATGAAAAGACTATTTTTGATTTTCTTTACAATTTGCACAAATATTTTCTTATTTGCAGCAGAAGAAATGCCAATTATTGCCTATATGGGCGTGCCATATGATAAAACGACCGACCAGAATTTCAAGAATTTCAGAGATTGTGGCTTTAACGTGAGTTTATATATTTATGCCAATCTGGAACAAATGGTCGGTGCCTGCAACATGGCACATAAATATGGCGTGAAAATCTTAGGACACTGTCAGGAAACGCACAATGCCCCCGAAAAGGCCGCTGCCGTGTTGAAGGATAATCCTGGATTCTTTGGCTATGTACTTCAAGACGAACCATCGGCTGCAGAAATTAAAGAAAGGCAAAAAGAGATAACCCGACTCAGAAAAGTTGACGATAAACACTGTTTCTACATCAACCTACATCCCTATTATGACGAATGGACACTCCGATATACCAAAACCAAGACCTATGAGGAATATCTCGATGCGGCCGCTTCAACATCATGCAGACAAATGTCATTCGACTACTATCCTATTACTAAAGACGGCCTGCGCGAAGGTTGGTACAACAACCTTGAAATGATTCGTAAAAAAAGCCTTGAAAAGAGAATTCCTTTCTGGGGATTCGTGCTTTCGGTACCACACGGTGCTTATCCCACTCCAACAATGGGAGCGTTGAGGCTGCAGGTCTATTCAAATCTTGCGTATGGGGCTCAGGCTATCCAGTATTTTACTTATTGGACTCCGCTGCCGGAAAAAGTGAACAATTACCATGACGGGCCTGTGGATCATAACGGAAACAAAACCAAGACTTATCGTCTGGTACAGCAGATGAATCAAGAACTGAAATCAATCTCTCCTCTGTTCTTAGGAGCAAAGGTTTTTTCCGTTGGCCACCTCGGGGTGATACCTGAAGGAACTAAAAAGCAGACAACAATGCCCGAAAATTTGAAATCTTTAAAGATTATCGGTAACAAAGGGGCAGTTATTTCACAGTTTGAGAAAGATTCACATACCTACCTGGCCATTGTGAACAAAAATTATGAGAAAACGGCACAAGTCATTATCGAGGCAGATAATAAAACTCTTCGACATATTACCAAAAAACTGCAAGAAGAGGAAATAAAGAAATACTATACCCTTCAGGCGGGAGATATCTTGATTTTTAAATTGAAATAGTCTTCAGATATTTTGCCCATCTGTAAATTATTGACTACCTTTGCAGGCATGAAAGAGTTTTCACTGCTAATATCTGTATATAAGGGCGAAAGAGCAGAATGCCTAACTACATGTTTCGACAGCATATATAGGCAGTCTGTCCTTCCTACAGAAATCATCTTGGTTGAAGACGGACCGCTTACTCCTTCCCTGTATGAAGCCATAGGCAGGGAAGAGAAACGTTTTCCGTGTCTCAGGCGTGTTGTCTTGTCAGATAATCAAGGTCTTGGAGTTGCACTAAATAAAGGAATGCAAGCCTGTTCATACGACATTGTTGCCCGTATGGATACCGATGATATTTGTATGCCAGACAGATTTGAAGTTCAGATGAACTATATGACAGCGCATCAAGAGATAGATGTGCTTGGTGCATGGATTACAGAATTTGACATTGAGCCGACCAATACTGTAGCCATCCGTAATCTTCCCGAAAAACATGATGAAATCTATAATTTTGGAAAGAAACGCAATCCGATGAACCATCCTGTGGTGATGTTTCGCAAACAATCAGTCCTAAATGCGGGAGGATACCAGCCGTTCCCTTTGTTTGAAGACTATTACCTTTGGGCGAGAATGCTGAAGCAAGGTTATCGATTTCACAACCTGCCACAATCATTGCTGCTTTTTCGCCGTTCCCCGGAAATGGTTCGTCGCAGAGGGGGGCTAACCTATGCTCACAATGAAATATCATTTTTGAAAAAACTGCATGAAATTGGTTACATCTCATTGTGGGATTTATTTAGGAACGTATGTCAGCGTTATGGCGTCAGAATTGCACCCAATTGGGTTCGGAGTCTTATTTATAAGCATCTGCTCAGAACCGTTCCCAAATGACATTGGTCCGTGCGCTACATGGCCAGTTATGCCTACAAAACTTCTGTCAAGAGATTTATTTAGTAAAATTTGGAAAATTTCTTCCATTTTTATACAATAAAACACCAGAGTATCCGTTTTAAGGATAAAGCAAATACAGAAGAAGTTCCTAATGACTACACTTGAAAACGGATACGTGCTTGACGGAATGAACGAGTTGGAGCGCAACACGAAGCGCATCTTCGACTTTTTCGTTGCGTTGTTCTGTATCATCATATTTTCCCCTCTTTTCCTGATTTGTTACATCGCCATCAAGCGGGAAGACGGTGGCCCGGCCATTTTCAAGCAGGAGCGAATAGGGCGTTTTGGCCGTCCGTTCAACATCTACAAGTTCCGTTCCATGCGCCTCGACGCCGAGAAAGACGGCCCCGCGCTCTATCAGCACGAGAACGAGACGCGAATGACCAAGGTGGGGAAATTCCTGCGGGCGCACCACCTCGACGAACTGCCGCAACTTTGGAACGTGCTGAAGGGCGAGATGTCGTTCGTCGGGCCGCGGCCGGAGCGCGAGTATTACATCAAGCAAATCATGGAGCGCGACCGCCGCTACACGTATCTCTATCAGGTTCGCCCGGGTGTCACGTCATACGCCACGCTCTACAACGGCTATACCGACACGCTCGAGAAGATGCTCCGCCGGTTGGAACTCGACCTTTATTATCTGGAGCATCGCTCATGGTGGTTCGATGTGAAGATTCTCTTCAACACCTTCCTGAATATTGCCATCGGCAAGAAGTTCTGAGGAAATCGTTTCCGAAAAATCAGTGTTTCTTGAATGTCAGTCGCAGGGTTTCGCTGCGAAGTGTCATTCGGCTGCCCGTCAGTTCGTCAACTTGGAAAGTTTCGCCGTCAATGTTGTTGATGCCGAATGGACGCAGGTTTTCCACGTCTTCCACGGCAGGGTCGCCGCTTTCGCGCTTGTCGAAGTAGATTTTGTTGATGGTCAACTGGCCGCCTTCATGCTGGAAATGGCTCACATAGCGCTGCCCGTCCAGAATGTCGGGCGAGTAGAGTTGGAAAATGGTTCCCTGCACCATCCAGAACCGGCGTTCTTTCCGCAGGTCGAGACTTCCTCCGTTGGAAAGCGTGTCAACGGTTTCCATGTGCCAGTAGCCGTCGAGATTGCCGTTTTTGGAGCCTTCGAGTTCCACCAGTCCGCATGATGTGGTGAGAAATGTCGCAAAAACGGGCAGAATGCCCAGCATTTTCTTCCAATTTTGCTTATGTCGCGATGTTGTCTTCATGTTCGGAGTCATTTTTTGGTTTTTAACAAGCCTTTTTTCGAAACGGTGAGTTGGAAACCGTAGTTGTGGTCGAGAATATAGCCCATGTCCATGCCGTAGGCACCCTTCACGTTCCATCCTCTGGGCAGTGCGTAGTCCACTTCCAGCATGGCGCTGACGTTGTGGTGGGCTTTGTGGTAGGGCAGGTCGTAAGTGCCGTAGCCGGTCTGGTAGGTGGCTTTCAGCCTGTAAGCAAGTCGGTCGGTCGGCTTTCCGCTCACGCCGAGGTGGAAGGCCATGAAACGGTTGTTCTCGAATCGGATGATGCCGTTGTCGTTGTAAATGGGCGAGCGATAGAGCGGGTTGCCCATCGCCTGTCCCCAGTGTTGCCAGCCGTTGTAGAGATAGTGGTTGTAGAAATTGTCTCTTCCGCTGATGTGGTCCGACAGCGACGGCGTGTGGTCGTGATAGACGGGGCCGCTCTGGTATTTCGTGTAGATGTATTCAAACACGATGTCGCGGAGCCATGTGCCGTATTTCTTGTTGAATTCGATTCCCAAGAGCATGTCTTTCAGGTCATAGACGAAATAGTGCCGTTTCTTGCGGACGTGCCATTCCTCGCCTGTGCCGTAGCCGTTGTAGTCTAATTGCAGCATCGATGAGTGGTCTTCAAAGTATTTTTCGGCATAGAAGCCCAGTTTCCACGTGTCGGCCTCGTAATTGATGCGCATCAGCCAACTGCCGAGTTGGTTTCCCTCGGCATTTTGGTATTCCGTGCCCTCTTCGGGGACGTCGGCACCGCCCGGGATGAAGGCTCGCCACATGCCTTTGAGGCCGTTGTTGCCCTTAAATACGCGTATCTCGTTGCCCACGGGAACGTATACTGTGCCGCCGAACTGCGCCGCCATTTCCAAACCCAGTTCCAGCGAGAGCGGGAAAAACCGCTCGGGATAGCCAATCATCAGATAGCCGGCTTTCGAGTGGAAGCGAGCGCCCTCGGTGTAGGGATGTTTCATCTCGGTGAAATCTTTCTGCCATTTGTCATCGGTGGTTTTTCCGTAGGCGATGTGACCTTTCAGGCGCAGCCAGCCGCGCGTGAACGGAACGACCCAATAGTTTGGCAGCGACAGCCTGATTTGGGGCACGGGGCGCGCATTGATGCCCAACGCCTGCGAACCGCTGCTGAGTTGGTTGTTTTTCAGTTCCATGGGATATTCCTTGGCACCAACCGACAACATTCCGTGGAGCCAGCGCACTTCGCCGTAGGCCTGCTGAATCACCAGTTTGCTCGTATAGTGGAGAGGAACGGCCACGTCAACCCCGTAGCCGATGCCCCAGCGTCGGATGGAGTCTTCTGCGACGGGGCGAATCAGGCTTCCGCGCAGATAGCCGTTGGTGCTTTCCAGAGAACTCAGTCCGTATTTATTTGCGTTCAGCCACAGCGGCGTCTGGCCTATTGAGGCCGAAGCCTGCGCCTCGACCTTGTATTCCAGACCGCTCAGCAGGTCTTTCGGCTCGTCGCGCTCCTCATTTTGTTGCGCCCACAGCGAAAGTGGAGTCAAAACCACAAGGAAAAGCAACTTGATGCATCTATTTTTCATCTTTTCCATCTTTTTACTTTAATAAATAACGCGCGCGAGGCGGATTTATTGCTAAAAATGTATTTTTTTGCTGAAATTCGTGTTTATTTGATGAAAAATACCGTACCTTTGCAGCAAAAACGAACCATGAATTTCATCAATACCAATAACATCAAAGGCGACGTCTTCGGCGGAATCACCGCGGGAATCGTCGCATTGCCATTGGCACTGGCCTTTGGCATTCAGGCTTTCGGCGGCATCGACCATCCTGCCGCCTCGTCGATGGGCGCATTGGCAGGACTCGTCGGGGCAACCTTCTTGGGCTTCTTTGCAGCCCTTTTCGGCGGCACCCATTCGCAGATTAGCGGCCCCACCGGCCCCATGACCGTCATCACGGCCTCGCTCATCAGTGCCACTTGGGCCACTTCGCAGGGCAGTTTCTCGGCGATTATCATCTCAATGGCGTTGGCAGGCATCTTCTGCGGACTTTTCCAAATCGTATTCGGACTGATTCGCATCGGCAAGTACGTTCGCTACATCCCTTACCCCGTGCTTTCGGGCTTTATGAGCGGTATCGGCGTCATCATCATCTTGCAGCAGATTTACCCGTTGTTGGGACTGAAATCGCCCGTTTTGGTGGTCGATATGATTCTTCAGATTCCGGCTCAAGTGAGCAAGGGCGTCAGCGTGGTGCCCCTGTTGTTGGGATTGGGTACGATACTGATTGTGGTCTTTTTCCCACGCTTCACCAAAAAGATTCCTTCCACGCTGGTCGCCCTGATTGTCATGACCGTCGTTTCGCTCTTTTGTAGCATCGACGCAGCACTGACCATTGGCGAGATTCCTGCTGGAATGCCCAAGCCGTTTTTTGCCAAGGAAGGATTGGAGCTGAGTGGCCTGAACTGGATGGAAATCATGAAGATGGCCATTATCCCGGGCCTGACGCTTGCCGGCCTGGGTTCAATCGACACATTGCTCACCTCGGTGGTGGCCGACAATATCACGAAAACCAAGCACGACAGCAATCAGGAACTCATCGGACAGGGCATCGGAAATGCCATTTCGGGCTTGTTCTGCGGCATTGGAGGAGCTGGTGCAACGATGCGAACGGTGGTCAATGTCAAGGCTGGAGGCCGGACTCAACTGAGCGGAGTCGTCCATTCGCTGCTTCTGCTTGCCGTGTTGCTTGGCTTGGGAAGCGTAGTGAAATACGTTCCATTGTCGGTTCTCGCTGGAATTCTCATCATGGTGGGATGGGGAATCGTCGATTTCCGCGGTTTCAGGGACTTGTCGCACATTCCTCGTTCCGATGCGTTCGTGCTGATTTTGGTGTTTCTCACGACCGTATTCGTCGATTTGCTCACCGCCGTAGGAATCGGTATGGTGGTTGCTTGCGTGCTGTTCATGAAACGAGCCGGCGACCTTGCCGAAAGCCAATATAGCAGCATTAGCCTGGCCGATTTCGACAAGGAAAAACCATGGGAAGACGAAGTGACGCTGACCGACGAAATGCGTAAAACGGTCTATGTGCAACGTCTGGAAGGCCCCATTTTCTTCGGCAGCATCACAGGTTTCCAGAAAGTGATGCACGACGTGCCGGAAGGTGTGAGCACAGTCATTATTCGTATGCGTCTGGTCACCTTTATGGATATGTCGGGCGCGTATGCGATGGAAACCGCCATCAAAGATTTACAGGCGCGAAACATCAAAGTCTATATGACCATCATCCAGCCGCAGCCGAGCCTCATCATGCACAAAACCCACCTCATCCCATCGGTTCTGCCCGAAGAATCCACCTTCGAGACGTTTGAGGCGTGTGTGGAATATCTGAAAAGCCAGGAGTAATCAGGTCAAATGGAGAAATAGGGAAATTCCCCTCTCAGTTTAGGGAAAATCCTTTTCGCACCTCTCATAATTGTTCTATCTTTGCAATGTGAAAAGGCAGAAAACGCCCCGACACACAAAGTGAGTAGTAAAAAATGTTGAATCCTAAAACTTGAATAATTATGAAGAAGATGATGACCGCCCTTGTGGCACTGTTTGCATTCGTAGCATCGGCCAGCGCCATGAGCTACGAGCAGTCCCGTCAGCAGGCCTTGTTCCTCACCGACAAGATGGCCTATGAGCTCAACCTCACGGAAGAGCAGTATGAAGCAGCCTACGAGGTGAACCTCGACTACCTCATGGGCGTAAACACGCAGGACGACCTTTACGGCATCTACTGGGAGCGCCGCAATCTCGACCTGAGCTATATCCTCCTCGACTGGCAGTACAGAATGTACCTCGACGCCACTTATTTCTATCGTCCGCTGTACTGGAGCGGTGGCTACTGGCACTTCGGCATCTATGCCCGCTATCCGCACCGCACCTACTTCTACTTCGGAATGCCGCGCTTCTACTCGGTTTATCGCGGTGGACACGCTTGGCACAGGAATGGCGGTCGCTCGTGGTATCACGGTCGCACGTTCGCACCCGTCGGACGGCCTCGCAACGAGCACTTCGGAATGCACAACCGCTACCAGCGTGGCGACTACGGACGCGGACAGTCGTTCCGTGGCAACGGTTCGAGCAGAGACAACCGTCGTTTCGGTTCTTCCAGCGGCAATGTCGGCTCAAATCGCAATGGTAATGTCGGCACGCGTCGCAATGGCGATGTCGGCACGCGCAGCGGAAGCGTGAACCGTCCTAACGCATCGTCGTCGCAGCACGGCAACTTCGGCGGCGCTCGCCCCAGCAGCACGCGCACGACCGTCAACGGCCAGAGAGGTGTGCAGTCGCATTCGTCGAGCCCGTCGGTAGGCCGCTCGTCGGGCAGTTCTGTTCCGCGCAGCACGTTCACGCCCTCGCGTAGTGGTTCGTCTTCGATGGGTTCGTCGGCTCCGACTCGCTCGTTCGGAGGCTCGCGCAGCGGTGGCTCCAGCATGGGCAGCGGTTCGGGAGGTAGTCGCGGCGGCAGCAGCGGCGGCGGACATTTCGGCGGACGCCGTTAAAGTTCCATGACGCGAACTTCGCAGTTCTGCATTTTTTCAATCTCATTCATAGGCCGTCCAAAGTAAACGCTTTGGACGGCTTTGTTGATGATGCCGTGGCCGACGGCGAGCACGGTGTGTCCGGAATGATGCTTCCTGAGTTCGGAAAGAAATTGGGCGGCGCGCTTTTTCAGGTCTTCGAGAGGCTCGACATCGTCAGGAAAAACGGCCGTTTGAAGGTCGGGAATGTAGTGCCCCGTGAACGAGCCCCAGTCGCGCTCGCGGAGCAGGGGCGTGTGGATGACTTGGGCTTGCCGTTGCGCTTCTTCGTCCCTTTCGCCGACGATGATTCTCATGGTTTCGGCGGCTCGGGCCAGGTCGCTTGAAATGAATACCTGAATAGGCTCTTGGCGCAGTCGTCGGCCAAGTTCGCGAGCCTGTTCGATGCCATGCAGGGTCAGCCGTCCCTGCGTCTGACCCTGCATGATTTTGTTGACGTTGTCTTCGGTTTCGCCGTGGCGAACCAGCAGCAGTTTGCAAGCCATTTATTCCTTCGCGACCAGTCCTTCGATGTATTTGCAGAGGATTCCGATGCCGCGATGGTTCTCGCCGCCCTGCGGAATGATGAGGTCGGCGTGGCGCTTCGTGGGCTCGATGAACTGCTCGTGCATGGGCTTGAGCACCTTCAAATAGCGGTCAACGACCATGGAAACGGTGCGTCCGCGGTCGATGGTGTCGCGCTGGATGTTGCGAATCAGGCGCTCGTCGGAATCGGTGTCAACGAAGATTTTCAGGTCCATCATGTCGCGCAACTTCTTGTTGATGAGCGTCATGATTCCCTCGATGATGATGACGGGCTTCGGCTCCACGTGAACCGTCTCGGGAAGCCTGTTCGAGAGGATGTAGGAATAGGTGGGCTGCTCGATGGCCCTGCCGTGGCGCAGGTCGTTGAGTTGCTTCTCGAGGAGTTTCCAGTCGAAGGCGTCGGGATGGTCGAAATTGATGTTTTTCCGCTCTTCCTCGGTGAGTTCTGTCGTGTCGTTGTAGTACGAGTCGAGGGGCACGACGGCGACGTGGTCTGGCGGCAGTGCCTCGACGATTTTGTTGACTACGGTGGTCTTGCCCGAGCCTGTTCCGCCGGCGATTCCGATGATGGTGATTTTGCTCATATTAAAAACTGGATTTAAGTTAGGGTGTACAAATTTCCTCGAACATGGGTTGGTAGAACGCAGCCTTTCGCTCGACGGCCATCGGGTAGGCGCGCGAGGAACTCGGCATTCGGTAGAGGCGCAGTTGCCGGTTGTCAAACGTGAATTCGACGAAATGGCCCACTTCGGGCGATTTCTTGATGGCAAACTGCTCGCAGAGTACGTCTGTGGCTTTCTGGCCCGTGGTGCAGACGGCCCGGCAGGCCGGAATCTGGCGCAGCAGGGCGGCCACGTCGGTCGGCTCCACGACTTCGAGGTCTTTGTCGGAGGCCGTGTTTTTCAGTCGGCGCACGGCCGATGCCGTGTCGTAGAGTCCGATTTTCTTCTCGCGCAGCATCTGCTCGATGCGCTCGCGGCGGTAGGTCTTCTTCGCTTCATCGACGAAATGGAGTTTGTCGTCGTGAAAACAGATGCCGCAGATGCGCCAGAAGTCGTTGGTGTAGTTGGGGTAGAAAAAATCCATTGACCACCGCTTGCGGGCGGGCGGAAAACTTCCCAGAACCAGCAGGCGGCAGCCTTCGGGCAAAAATGGTGCCCACGGATGGATTTCTACGTTCATCTTACATGGTCTTTTGCTCTTTCAGCAGATAGACGACCACGGGAAGGTGGTCGCTGAAGCCGTCGAGCCACACGCCGCCGGCTGTGGTACGCTTGGGCGAGCCTTTGTATTTACCCTCGTTCTGGAAGAGGTAGTCGCGGCGGAAAATCTCGTTTTTCCAGAATTTTAGGGTCGAGAAGTCCTTTCCGCCGTCGGTGTTCAGGGCGTTTCGCGTCATGATAATCTGGTCGAAGAGGTTCCACGAGCCGTTGTACATGAGCGTGCCCTTGCCCTGCTTCACGAGAATGTTGTACCAGGGGTTGTACATATCGTCGGGTCCCACTTTGTCGGGGTCAGGCTTGCAGCGGAAGCCCTCGGTCATGCTCTTGTTGATGGGGTCGTC